>JAWHFN010000035.1:0-12943 GCA_032565555.1 Streptococcus mitis
GGTTTGCCGCGATCCTGCAGTCGGATTGAGCAACGTCTGGGTCGTCTCAACCGCTATAGCGCCAACCTGCGTGGTATCAAACCGGTTCAAAGCATGATATACTGGCCTTTTGAGAAATTTCCAACCTGATCCCAGCCAAAAATCTGCTGGACAGGCAAGACGGACTCGTAACTCATACTCTTCTTACGAGACTGACCTTCCTTTTCATATACAAAATTAGTCACAAAGGCATCAACTTCCTGCCCCTCACTCTCTAGTTCTTGCAAGGTCTCCAAAATTTTCAGGTAAGCACGAGGATCCACCCAGTCATCACTATCAACTACTTTAAAATAGCGCCCAGAAGCCTCCGCTAAGCCGCGATTGACCGCACCGCCATGGCCCTTATTTTCCTGATAAATGGCTCTCACGATGTTAGGATACTTTCTGGCTAAACGCTCAGCGATTTCCTGAGTCTGGTCCTGAGACCCATCATTAATAATCAAAATCTCAACTTGCTCACCACCAATCACTAGCGATTCCACACAGTAATGAAGATAGGCTGCGGCATTATAGCTAGGAATGGCGATAGACAATAACTTCATAATCTACTCCTTTAGGGGACTGATTTTTTCTTATACTCAATGAAAATCAAAGAGCAAACTAGAAAACTAGCCGCAGGTTGCTCAAAGCACTGCTTTGAGGTTGCAGATAGAACTGACGAAGTCAGCTCAAAACACTGTTTTGAGGTTGTGGATAGAACTGACGAAGTCAGTAACCATACCTACGGCAAGGCGACATTGACGTGGTTTGAAGAGATTTTCGAAGAGTATTACTCTCTTGTCACTTCTTTCTATTCTACCATAAAGTCCAGCTTCTGAAGGACTTTTACTAGAATACAAGGGTTTCTGACTCTATTTCCTATCTTGGACATCAAAAAAGAGGGGATCCCCCTCCTTACGAATTTAATTCTGCCAAGTCATCTAGATACTGGTTGTTAATGACCGCCAAGATATAGGCATCTTCCTTCAAGAGATCATTAGGGCCAAACTGGACATCCAGTGGTGAATTTTCTTGTTCACGAAACCCTAGAACATTGAGATTGTATTTGCCACGTAGGTCTAGCTGGCTCAGGCTTTGACCTGCCCAAACACTCGGAATTTTCATCTCCACGATAGACACATTTTTATCCAGCTGAAAGACATCCACATTGTTATGAAAGAGAATGGTCTGCGCTAGAGACTGCCCCATTTCATACTCAGGTGAAATCACCGAGTCAGCACCGATTTTTTCTAGTACCTTCTTGGCTGTCTGACTTTTGACCTTGACAATAACCCTTGGTACCCCCAAACTCTTACAATGCATGACTGCAAGCACACTCGACTCTAGATTTTCCCCTGTTGCCACTACAACCGTGTCACAGGTATCAATTCCTGCAGTTCTGAGGAGTTCCTCGTCTGTAATATCGCCAACAACTCCACGCGCCAAAACTGGCTCAAATTGATTGATGCGCTCGGCGTGGTCGTCAATGGCAATGATATTCATATCTTGCTTGGCAAGGGCCATCAGGACACTACTCCCGAAAATCCCCAAACCTAAAATTCCAATCGTACGATCTGACATCATTCTTCCTTTCTTATCCAATACTAATATCTGCTTTCATATACTGAATCAAATCTTTCTTATCAGGCTGGTAGTCAGCTAGACTAACCAGCAAGGTCAAGGGACCGATACGGCCAATAAACATGAGCACCATGACAATGCTGAGAGCTAGCTTGCCCAATTCTGGCGTCAGATTTGCCGTTACCCCAACTGTCGCAAGAGCTGAAATGGTCTCGAACATGAGGTAGATAAATCGCGGTGTTCCTTCTGCCGTAATTCCCAACAACATCAAGCCCAACAAGAAGGTCATCAAAAAGATAATGAAGACACTAAAGGATTTTTGGACTGTTCGAGCCTCAATGGTTCTCTGCGCAACATTGGCATGAGGTAAACCCAGCAATTCACTACGCGCAAAGACCAATAAGACAAAGAAAGTCGTAATCTTGAGCCCCCCAGCCGTCCCTCCAGGCGCCCCTCCGAGAAACATCTGTAGGATATAGATAAACAAGGTCACAGGCCGAGCTTGAGTGTAGTCAATAGAAGCAAAGCCAGCTGTTCTCATGCTGACGGTTTGGAAAAAGCTAACCAGTACTTTCTCTGGGACACTAAGATTGCCAATGGTTCCTGGATTGTGCCACTCCGTAAAGAGTGTGGATACTGTCCCAAACAGCAAGATCCCTGCAGTCAAGAAGAGAACCAGCTTGGTGTGGAAACGCAGACGGCGTTTTTTCTTCTTGTCAAACTGGGTTGCCAAGTCGAACCAGACCATAAATCCAAGACCACCTGTGATAATCAAGCCAGCAATGACCAGATTGATCAAAGGATCCGTCTGAAAAGCCACTAAACTGCTACTTCCTAAATTATCAAAACCAGCATTACAAAAGGCTGAAATGGCTAAAAAGATGGAGGTAAAAATGCCCCTTCCCCAGCCGAACTCAGGAATAAAACGGAAACTTAGCAGGAAGGCACCCAAGCCCTCCACCAGAAAAGTCGTCAAAAAGATGGAGCGCATAAAGGCCTTCAGTGACCGAGTCTCCCCGTAACTAAAGCTCTCCTGAATAGTTTCACGACTGCGAAGACTGAGCTTTTGCTTCCCCTGAATATAAAAGACTCCGATAAAGGTCATGAGTCCCAGACCACCAATCTGGATCAAGAGCATACAAATCAACTGCCCCCAGACATTATAGGTAGTAGCCACTGGTTGCGTAGAAAGGCCGGTTACACAGACCATAGACACCGTCGTAAAGAGATGGTCAAAATAAGTAGCCTGCGAACCACTCGCCTGAACAAAAGGCAAACTCAAAAGGAGAGAACCTATAAAAATAACTCCAGCGAAACTTAAAAAGATGCGGCGAGCTGGTGAAAGTCCACCCAAGGCCCTTTCAATTTTTTTAACAAATAATTTGAATAACATACATCCATTGTACCATAAAAAGAAGGAGAGTAGCTATATCTGAGAAATTATCTCGAGGCAGAGTTCCAAGGCCTTCTCAAAAGCTTCTGAACCCCAGTCACGACTATCGTACTGGTCCAAGTCTGCTAAGGAATCAGCTGTGAACAACAACTCTCCCCAGAGAACCCCACGCAGTTGGGCTACTGCCGCAAGCGCAGAACACTCCATCTCCACAACAGCACAGCCTTCTTCCTTACGATAAGCCACCTTTTCAGCCGTTTCTCTGTAAAAACCGTCTGTCGTCCAGGCCATGACTTCTTCATAAGGAATTCCTCTGGCCTCCAAAACGTGCTCAATAGCAGCAATAGCCTCTGGCTGAATTTCCATATAACGAGAAGGTGCCACATAATGATAACTAGCTCCTTCATCTCGCAGAGCGCGAATAGGGACTAAAAAGGCATTTTCTTCTATATCAGCCAGCACACCACAGGTTCCAGTGGAAATAATCTGCTCCACACCATAGCCAATCAACCAATCCATAAACTGGGCTGCTGGAGCTGAACCAACAGGAGCCTGAGCCAGGCAGACCTCCTCGCCTTTGTAGTTCACGACATAGACTGGATAGGTCTTGGTGGCAGAAAGGAATTCGCCGACACAGTCCGCCCCTACTTCCCTCGCATAACGGTCAATCTCCTCACCTAAAAAAGCATAGACACACTTCTTGGGCAAGTGCAAGTCCAGCCCCTCGTGATTAGGCATGATAACCGCCTGAGGATTGCCATCAAACTCTAAAATAGGAATCGCATGTTTCTGAATCATAACCTACCTCCTCTAATTTTGTACTATTGTATCAAAAGCTGACCGAGTGTCAAGGAGGAAGCTGAGGAACTGAGGAGAAAAACAATACAATCGCAACCAATCTCCACCAAGTCAAAACAACTTGCTTGACAAAAGCTTGACTTCATGGTTTAATATACCCCATAAGGGTATACTTGGAGGTGCCTATGTTTCACTTATTTACAAAAATTGACAGTATTTCTACCAGCGAGTTAGAAGCTAAACTCAAGGAACCAATTCAGCTACTAGATGTTCGGACGCCAATGGAATTTCGTAGAGGTCATATCAAAAATGCCAAGAATGTTCCTCTGACCGAAATTGGTTCCTACACACCAACAACAAAAGAAACACTTTATGTCATTTGTCATTCTGGTGTGCGTAGTAAGATGGCTGCTAAAAAGCTAAAGAAAAAAGGCTACGATGTCATCAATGTCCGAGGCGGTATGAGCTCTTGGACAGGAAAAGTCATCTAGATGTATAAAGGAGAAAGTCAATGAAAATTATCATTGTCGGAGGAGTTGCAGGCGGTATGTCAGCAGCAACCCGCCTCAGACGTCTCATGGAAGACGCTGAAATCACTATTTTTGAGAAAAGTCCCTTTGTTTCCTTTGCAAACTGCGGGCTTCCTTACTATGTTTCAGGAGAAATTGCAAACCGTGATAGTTTATTGGTCCAAACTCCTGAAAGTCTCAAGGCACGCTTTAATCTGGACGTGCGACCATTTCACGAGGTCATCAGTATTTCCCCAGCAGAACACACTGTGACGGTGCGACACGATGGACAGGAATTCATAGAAAGCTACGACAAGCTGATCCTCTCCCCAGGAGCTAAACCATTTGTTCCTACCATTGAAGGCTTGGCAGAAGCTAAGAATGCCTACACGCTCCGCAACGTTCCCGATCTCGATGAAATTATGGCAGCCTTGGACAATCATCCAAAAGAAGCTGTCGTTATCGGTGCAGGCTTTATCGGACTTGAAATGGCTGAAAACCTGGCAAAACGTGGATTGCAAGTTACTATCGTTGAGAAAGCACCCCATGTCTTGCCGCTATTAGATCAGGAAATGGCAGCCTTTGTCCAAGCAGAGTTGGTCAAAAATGACGTTCGCATCATCACTTCTCAGTCTGCAACTCGATTTGAAGAGCAAGGAAAAGTCATCGTTCTCGAAAACGGTCAAAAGATCACTTCTGACCTCACCATCCTTTCTGTCGGTGTTGAACCTGAAAACGGACTGGCCAAAGTTGCAGGGATTGAACTGGGACTTCGTGGTGGAATCCTAGTCGATGAACGTTACGAAACCAGTCAAAAAGATATCTTTGCAGTTGGAGATGCCATCGTCGTCAAGCAAGAGATTACAGGCCAAGATGCTCTCATCTCTCTCGCTTCTCCTGCCAATCGTCAGGGACGCCAAGTGGCAGACGTCATCGCAGGACTCGGGCGTACAAACAAGGGTAGTATCGGCACTGCTATCGTTCGTGCCTTTGATATGACAGCTGCATCGACTGGTCTCAGCGAGCGTATCCTTAGCATGAATCAACTTCCTTACAAGGCACTTCATGTCAGTGGAAAAGACCACGCTGGTTATTATCCAGGCGCTACTGATATGACCTTGAAGCTCCTCTTTGACCCGACCACTGGAAAAATCTATGGTGCCCAAGGAGTTGGTAAGAAAGGTGTTGACAAACGAATCGATATTCTGGCAACTGCTATCAAGGGAAATCTCACCGTCTTTGACTTGCCAGAATTGGAGTTCACCTATGCGCCACCATTTGGTTCTGCAAAGGATCCCGTCAATATGCTGGGCTACGCAGCCTTGAACCTTATCGAAGGTCTCAGCGACAATGTTCAATGGTACCAGCTCGAAGACGAACTAGCTAAGGGAAAGAAATTCCTAGATGTACGGACAAGTGGCGAATTCCAAAGTGGTAGACTCAAAGTCGACACCATCCACATCCCCCTAAACGAACTACGGGAACGCTTGGACGAATTGGACAAGAACCAAGCCTATATCGTTAGCTGCCACAGTGGTTTGCGCAGCTATATCGCAGAGCGTATCCTCAAACAAGCAGGATTTACCGTCCAAAACCTTGACGGCGCTTATTCACTATACAAAATGGCTAAGCCAGAGGGAGTAGAATATGGAAACTAGTATCAGCATGGCTGACTTTTATGAAAAATATCAAAATGAAAATTTAGAGCTTGTCGATGTCCGTGAAGCACATGAATTCCAAGCAGGACATGCACCAGGTGCCAAAAATCTTCCATTAAGTACCTTGGAACAAGGATACAAAGAACTCAAACCTGACCATGAATACCATGTCATCTGTCAAGGTGGAGTGCGTTCTGCCTCTGCCTGCCAATTTCTCAGCGCCCAAGGCCTCACCGTTATCAATGTAGAAGGTGGTATGAATGCTTGGCCCGGTCAAGTAGAATAATCAAGAGGAGCTGGGCAAAAACTCAATTTCAGGAGAAAGTGAAGTAATACTCAATTTCAGGAGAAAGTGAAGTAATACTCAATGAAAATCAAAGTGCAAACTAGGAAGCTAGTCGCAGACTGCTCAAAACACTGTTTTGAGGCTGTAGATAAGACTGACAAAGTCAGAAACATATTTCTACGTCAAGGTGAAGCTGACGTGGTTTGAAGAGATTTTCGTAGAGTATAAATCTCCCCACAATAAAATGCATACTATCAAGGTTTTTCAACACCTGATAGTATGCATTTTTTTAATTTTAAAGACTTTTTCCAGCCTCTCTTGATTCACATTAAACTATTCTAATAGCAGAGATCTTTGCAGCTCTCATTCATTTATTTCCGTTTAATCAAGTATCGGATAGCCTTTTCTAGGCGTTCCTTTTGAGCTTCAGGATCATCTAGCGGCTGATTGATACATTCAGTAAGGTTTTCGGTAATTATCATCTCAATCACGCGCTCTACACTAGATTTCACGGCTGTTAGTTGCGTAACAATATCAGCACAGTCACGATCTTCTTCAATCATCTTTTGAATCCCACGCAACTGACCCTCTGAACGTTTCAAACGAGTAATATACTTTGAGTTTGTCATTTCTTTTTCCTTGCTCGATTTTTCTTCATTATATCTCTAATCAGCTCCTTTGTCAAAATTCTCGCCCATCCGTCTCACGCAGTTCTGTTACCACAGACTTTTCAAAAGGTAAACTAGCTATGCTGATAACTTGATAGAAATTCCTAGTTTTATCTATCTAAGCGAACACGAGTCACAATTCCATCTGGGTCTGTGATTTCCAACTGGCTCGATGTCAACCACTTGATTGGTGCATCAACTTCTTGTGCTCGTTGGGCAATCGCTAACAGTTCTTCTTTATGTGCGACTTCAATAACATAATAGGTTAAGCCTGGCAAGCCTTGCTTACGCGGAACTAGGCCTTTTCCTCCCCATTCGTTGACTGCCAAATGATGATGGTAATCCCCAGCTGCAATCCAACTAGCGCTAGGCACACTGAATTTATCCTCTAGCTCTAACACCTTCTGATAAAACTGGCTGGACTTTCGACTATCCTTGACGGAAAGATGAATATGCCCCATTCTCGTACCATCTGCTAGGATAAAGGGCTCGACTCTTTCCCCCAACTCATAAATGTCCTGCGCCGCAAAAGCCTCCGTCACACCGATAATGCGTCCATCTTCTCGAATATCCCATGTGGAAACCGGCTTATCTCGATAGAGTTCAATGCCATTTCCCTCTAAATCCTCCAAGTAAAGGGCCTCACTATAACCATGGTCTGCACCGCCCACAAGAGGAATCTGTAAATCTGTCAGGTGTTTCAAGATATCAGCCAAAGCCTTTCGTGTCGGCAAGAGAATAGCCAGATGGTAAAGTCCATAATGTTCCCTTGCTTCACCACTCTCTTGTGCTTGAATCAAGTGTACCAAGGCTTTTCCTCCAAGGCCTAGAACGACCTCTGTCTCCGTTTGAGATAAGATTTCTAAACCAATAATCTGCTGATAAAAGGCTGTTTGACTTGTCAAATCCTTTACATTCAAAACTGCCTCTGCTAAATAAATGTGGCTCTTGTATTCATAGGTCATAAATGGTCCTCTTTTCATGTTGTAATGCTTATCATTACACCTATTATATAATTTCCATCAAGAAAGTCAAGCCAGATAACTTGAAGCCTCTTCTCTAGCAAAATCATTCATCAAATCAACATTTTCTGTGGGATTGAGATACATCTTGTCACCATTAGTCGTTAGTAAGCGGAAGATGATTCCTGCAATCTGCATTTAATCAAATCTCAATATCACTCCATAAGAAAAAGGAGTAGATTGTTCATCTGACTCCTCATTCTTACAAGAAACACTATTTAACAATAAAACTTTACAATCTTATTTATAAATAGATTCTCTGAAATCATCTGTGCTACGTAGGTAGGCATTATAGATTTTCTGTTTCAGTAAGTGAACCCAACTTGACGGAACATTTTCTGTTGCACGTTTAAGATTTTTCACATCGTGCGCTACTGCCGCATCAATTAAAGCTTGCATTTCTTGTGCTGATGAAATGGTTACTTCTTTTGTGCTGTTCGGCTTATCGAGTTCATATTGAATAGTAATTGGCTTCAAGTTCGCCTGTTTATTGATACGTTGGTTAAACATATCTTTTTTGAAGTCCACCCAGTTTGTATAGTGATTATCAAATACTTTTCTCAATACTAAACTATCTGTAACTAAAGCAACATCTCGTTTGTACCAACTTGAGTATGTTTTACTTCCTTCTGCAAGTGCATCTGCTCCGTATTGGTTAGAAACATACGGCAGGAATCCTTTGTGATATCCTTTTTCCGCATATAATTCAAATGCTGTTTTTCTAAACATGACATCTCCTGGCGCACCGTTTGGATTGCTTAGTCCTGCATAGATAGGTGAGAACATACTTATTGTGTAATATCCGTTTCTTCCGTATTGAGCTTCATTTTGATAAGCACGTCTATTGATGATGTCATTTTCGATTAATGATTCTAACGTTGTTAATCTTGCTACTTCTTCATCTGTTAATGGTCGAACCTTATTTCCTGCGTGTGTATCCTTGTTATATCTATCATCACGCACATAGTAGTTCTCTATTTTTCTAAACCATTGTTTCTTAACCGCGTCAGATTGAGTTAATACTGCCTTGGCTTCCATCGCATCAAGTGTGTATAGCACATCATACATTCCGTGTAAGTAGTGTTGAATTTCTTCTTCAGAAGTGAATCTTGCCGTTGGATCGTATGTGTGTAGACGAGTTCTTGAGTCTTTATCTCCTTTGAAGATTGTATTTAATACTATTGCATCTTTATCTACACTGTCCGCTGATTGAAGTAGTCCTAGTGCATATAGTTCTGCTCCCAGTCCTTCACGTCGCTCGTTTCCTTCGAAGTAGACTCTTCCGTCTGAGTTGTGCACCATCTCATGACTATAAACCGATGTTCCATATTGGTCTAACAATCTATCACTTACAAAGTAGGCCTCTACTCCTGTTGCGTAAGCTCCTGCATTCTTTCTTGGCGTATGGTATTTACCTGCTGGCCCGAAGAAACTATAGATAGAGTCTATGTTTTTGTCTGATAATGTTGCCCAGTAGCCTCTACCATTTGTATCTTTTACCTCAAATGCATCTGTTACCGGCACTGCACGGTATAATCTTTCTTTAAATTCTGGTGCTAGAACTTTATACCAGATATCATAATGATCTCTTTGCCATTTTGCAGATTGATCTACTTTTCCACGAACATATTGTTTCA
The DNA here is from genome assembly GCA_032565555.1 of Streptococcus mitis. Taxonomy (GTDB): domain Bacteria; phylum Bacillota; class Bacilli; order Lactobacillales; family Streptococcaceae; genus Streptococcus; species Streptococcus mitis_DM. Next base: position 9,571 of record JAWHFN010000035.1, read on the forward strand.
AGGCATCTCCTGAGAGAATCGCTCCATCAGCTCCTCTGTCTCGATAACGTTCATAGCTACCGAAGGCTAATGTTGATAGCGTAGATATTGCATACAGACTTTCTTCTTTCATCGTTAATAGTGGCAGCAACATACTCTTATATCCCCAACTTGGTGCTGATATTCTATCATATACTCCTATTGAGTATTTCTTATCAGCCGTTGGTGATACTTGTTTTTCACGAACTTCTTCTATATCTGATGTCGCCTCTACTATGTAGGCTTTTGTATTGTCTTTCAACCACTGGTTATTGGTTTTGTTTGGTAAGAATAGTTTTCTATAGGCTTCTACGAAGTCAAAGACTGAATCTTCTCCCTTAAGTGGTGCAAGTGTGCTCGCATATAGCCCTGTCGTATTTGGTCCTCGTAGGTTTTCTAGTCCACTATTTCCTAAGGCGATGATTGTATCTAGCGTTGAAGCTTCATTATTTCCGTTAAAGTCAAATTTGTACACTGATAAGTCTTTAGTATTCAGACTATCATAATTAATATTGTACCAACGGTTCATGTAAGTAAGCCCCAGCATGAAGGCTTCTTTGTTATGTTTGATTTTCTCACTTACATACTCAACTACACCATCTCCCGTAGTGTTGATGGATTTATCCATCGCTAATACTTTTCTTAAGTGCTCTCCAATATTAGCTTTAACTTCCTCAAATTCTCTATCTAAGTATAAGTTATCTAATGCTGCATCGTCTGCCGCTCCTAGTACTTTCTTAGTCGCTTCTGAGCTGAATGTTACATTCTGCAAGTCGCTTAGTACATTATTCGTTATCGCTGTATAATCTGAGACAAATGCTTCTGGTGTGAATATGTATCCTTTGTCTGCGACATTGTATTCGACCACTTGACTGTTTGCGAAGTTTTCTTTGAATGTTACATCTAAGTATCCTACCGTATTGTCTTTGTAGTGTAACATAACTCTATTGATTGAATTTTTCTTATTATTAATATCCGTTACTACTTCATTTCCGTTCATCGGTACGACATCAAGCAATTCTGTTGTATAAAGTTTATCCGTTGGAGCTACTTTGTTACCATAGTGAACAACTAATTCCTTGTTATAAAATGGCATTAGTTTTTCAATATTGTTATAGGCTACTCTTCTTTCTGCTTGAGCTTTGCTCAATGTTGTATAGTCGATTTCTTTTGAGTTTGCTTTTAGGTCTTGTCCAGTATCATCAAGAGTTACTGTGATTCCGTAAGAAGCAATCTTAGCCTCCACTTCTTCTTTACTTACTTTTCGAACGAAGTTATCTTGTTTTTTGTTTTCGACAGAAGTAATAACATTCTTCACATCTGCACTACCAAATTGGTCTCCCGTAGTGGCATACCCATCACCAACAATCATATTGCTGACTACATTGTCCACACGACCTCTTGGATAGGTAGATCCAACTATTCCCCCAACCCTTGGATATCCTTGACCGTTTAGGATTTTACCTGTTGTTACAGAACGTGTCACTAACGCTCCACTTTCTAGTTTACCAACGATTCCTCCGGCTGTCTGGTTATTGTTGCGTGCTGCTGTAGAGATTACGGCATCTACTTTCGATTTATCAACTTTGGCATTTCCACCAGTTAATTTACCGACGATTCCTCCTGCGTAATTTGCATTGTTATCTGCGTGGTTGGCGACTAGTTTTCCGCTGAATGAGCTGTTTTCTATTCTTGTATTTGTTGCATCTACTACTAATCCTGCAACTGATTTTCTACCTGATACGTTTCCTTCTACAGCTACATTGCTGATAGTAGTATTGTTTGCTGTTTTTGCTACTGCTGCAGCATTTTCTTTGCTATCCACTTGTGTATTTTTTAGATCTAAATCTTTTACAGTTGCATTTTTTAATGTATCGAATAGTGGTTTTTTCAGGTCGTATATAGCATATGCTTTACTTCCTTCTGCTCCTACTAACGTTCCTGTAAATTCTCCTGTTATGTAACTTGTTTGATTTTCTGGTAGTCCTACTTCATCAGCTGACATATCTGCAGCTAATTTATATACACCTGCTAAGTTGCTTTTCATTGCTGTTACAAGTTGTTTGAACGATGTATATACTCCTGGTTGCTCCGCTTTAGATTTTGCTACATTAAATGTATAGTCATCTTTGTAACCTTCTGTACCTTCTTCTACAAGTTGATCAACAGCTGCCGTCACTTTATACGTTCCATCCGTATTTTCTGTAATAGATTTTACAGGTAGGTACATTTCTTTGAAGCGATCTGATTTCACTTTTACAAAGTATTTAGCCGTATCAGTCGGTGCTTCACTTAGACTTAAATATCTACGATAACGGTCATTTTCTTTGCCGTATAGTTCCACTGAATCAATATCTTTAATTTCTATTTTCTTATAATCTAATTGGAAAGCTTGAGTTGATGTTTCTGTGCTTTGTTCATCGTTTTCGCCTAGATTATAAGTTAAACGTGTTTTTAGTGTGTAAGGTGTGTAGTAGTTTAAACCTGATATCACCTGCTTTTTGGCAGGATTTTCTATATCCACCTCTTTAATCAGCTGATCACCTTGGAAAATTTGCGCTTTGGCAGAGACATACGCTGATGTAGAGTCTGTTAAGTTATAACTTACAGTTATCGATTTTTTGTTCTCAGCTTTTGTTAAGTTGGCAATTTCTACTGTAGGTTTAACTTTGACTAGTGTTCCTACTTTAACGATTTGTTTTACCGGAGGTACTTCAGTTCGTGATAGTTCTTTAGTTTCTACGACATTACCATCTACGATGTAATCCTCATATTGAATTGTACGTGTTCCTGCTTGACCTTGTCGTTCAGTTTCACGACGATTTTTCAGAAGTGTTGGATCTTGAATTTCTTCTGTTGTATAAGGAATATTTTCTGTTTCCGTTCTATTTCTTGTAGTAACTTCTAAAGCCTGAAGTTCTTCTGTTACTGCTGCTTCACCTTCATGTCCGGGTTCTTGCGTACCTTTGGTTTCTAGTGGTTTAGTATACTCTGGTGTTTCTTCGCGGACTGCGGCTTCACCTTCGTGACCGGGCTCTTGCGTGCCTTTTGTCGCTACTGGATCAGTGTACTCTGGCAACTCCGGTTGCACTGCGGCTTCGCCCTCATGACCCGGTTCTTGCGTACCTTTCGTTGCTAACGGTTCTGTGTAGGCTGGAGATTCTTCGCGGACTGCGGCTTCGCCCTCATGACCCGGTTCTTGCGTACCTTTCGTTGCTAACGGTTCTGTGTAAGCTGGAGATTCTTCACGGACTGCCGCTTCACCTTCATGTCCAGGTTCTTGTGTGCCTTTTGTCGCTACTGGGTCAGTGTACTCTGGCAACTCCGGTTGCGCTGTCGCTTCACCTTCATGTCC
>JAWHFN010000036.1:0-12860 GCA_032565555.1 Streptococcus mitis
CTAACTCAAATGTCTCACACTTAATTCCACCATAAAAATCCGTTTTAGACTAATTTCCACTTTGGTCAGGTGAGTGGAAGTTACTTTGAGAAGTTACCATCTCTCTGGCAGTGAAAATAAAGCTTAAAACCCCTTTACAAATCTAGCCATTCATGGTAGAATGGATTTTGTGCGAAATATCAGCAGGAAAGCATGAAGCTCGTCAACAGGTGTCTTATGATAAGTAACCTTGGCTGTTTAGGCGAAGGGCATCTGCACGAATCAGGGCTTTCTAAGTGACTATTTCCACCGAAATATTATTTATATCAGGAGGACATTCACATGTCACGTTATACAGGACCATCTTGGAAACAAGCTCGTCGCCTTGGCCTTTCACTTACAGGTACAGGTAAAGAATTGGCACGTCGTAACTACGTACCAGGACAACACGGACCAAACAACCGTTCAAAATTGTCAGAATACGGTTTGCAATTGGCTGAAAAACAAAAACTTCGTTTCACTTACGGTGTAGGTGAAAAACAATTCCGTAACTTGTTCGTACAAGCTACAAAAATCAAAGGCGGAATCCTAGGTTTCAACTTCATGCTTCTTTTGGAACGTCGTTTGGATAACGTTGTTTACCGTCTTGGTCTTGCGACTACTCGTCGTCAAGCTCGTCAATTCGTAAACCACGGTCACATCCTTGTTGACGGAAAACGCGTTGATATCCCATCATACCGCGTAACTCCAGGTCAAGTGATCTCAGTTCGTGAAAAATCATTGAAAGTTCCAGCTATCCTTGAAGCAGTAGAAGCTACTCTTGGACGTCCAGCATTCGTATCATTCGATGCTGAAAAATTGGAAGGTTCATTGACTCGCTTGCCAGAACGCGATGAAATCAATCCAGAAATCAACGAAGCACTTGTCGTTGAATTCTACAACAAGATGTTGTAATATTTTATTGAATCAGATAGGCTTTAGAGCCTTGATATTAAGCACTTTGGGTCACTTTCCCTTAGTGCTTTTTTTGTTTTTACAATAGCTTTTAAGCATACAGCTATAAGTATCTATACGCGACTAGACCTGTATAGTTTAAAGTGATATAATAGTCTAAAAGGAGGTACTACTATGAATGTTTTAGAAAAAAACACACAGGTAAACTTTAAGACTAACAGAGACTTGTTAGAGAAGGCTAAAGCTATTATCACAGCGCAAAATCTTGATATGACAGCCAGTTTTAACTTGTTTTTAGAACATATTGTAGAAAATAAATCCTTGCCATTTGAAACTCAAGTAGACAAAGAAAGAGAAGAACTTCTATCAGGGTTGCGTTCGGAAATTGCCCGTAGCTTTGAAGATTTAGAACATGGAAGAACTTACAGCCTTGATGAAGTGAGGGCTAACCTTGGAATTTAACGAGAACGTATATAGCCTTATTATCTCCGAAACGGTACAAGAACAGCTAAGAGGTATTAAAGATTATATCTCAACTAACTACTTTTCAGAACAGGCAGGAGCAAACACAGTTAAGAATATTCTTTACGGATTGGAACGTCTTGAAGTTTTCCCGGAAGCAGGATTTGATGCTGATGAAAGAGTAGGAGTTATTATATACCCACCCCACAAAACTCGATGCATCATTTTAGGCGATTACCTAGCCTTCTATCATATTTTAGAGGACAGAAAAGCTGTCTTTGTATCAGATATTATTCATAGTAAACAGGACTACATCCGTTTGTTCAAGAAAAAATAGCGCCTACATGCTAGATTTTTTCTGTCTAATTTTTGGGGTGCAGGTCATTATCGGATTATTGGATTGCCGTTTTATAACTATGAAATAACTAAAGATGAAGTAGCAGATAGATTAAGGGATTTATAGTTTAAAAAATCTTAAAATACTTAGTTTTATAGAGCCTAGTAGAGGTTGAAATAAGGAAGTTAATTTAAACAAAGGAAATTTTAAATATGATATATAATTTTTTTATACGAAAACCAATGAAGTATAATTACGTAATCTCAACGATATTAGACATAGTAAATTTATTTTTTCTAATCTACTTCATATTTTTAAATATGACAGAGAAAACATTTTTTATTATTGCACTTATTGTCTATTTAATTATTATGGTAATTGATTGGTTCTTAAAGAAAGAAAATGTAAATACGGACTTAGGAAACTTAAACAGTCAAATAACTAAAATAGCAAATACTATCTCACCGAAAAGTATATTTAAAATTATTTTCTGTATTATTAGATACTTAATGCTTTTTTCTATATTACGAACATCTATTTTAACAATGATGGGTGAAGAGTGGCTATATAATACATGGAACGGTATTTTTATTGACAATTTTATTTTCATAGTGCTAACAATATTACTATTTACTAGGATTTTTAGTTATTTATCAAATATTTCACCATACTTATTATTTTTAGTAATAGCTTTACCTCTATTTTTATTTTCAATAGTAGGAATTGAAACTTCATTCCTAAATTGGACTTTTATCTCTCTTATACTGGTCTCTGTTCTTCTTCAAATTTTGAATGAAGATATTCAATACTTACTTCCTAAAAAAATACGTCCTCAAATAGGAGAGTCCGATACTGAACTAAAGGAGAGCTTCTTCAAAATGAAGTTCAATGTGTTATTGTTCGTTCCTCTATTATATTTTTCTTTGTTGTTATCGGAAAAAATTACAAACAGTAATATATTTTTATATTTTGTTAATATTTCAACTTCAAGTAATATTGAAGTAGGAAACACAACTTACCTTTCTTATTTTACTGTTTACAGTGCATTAGTAAAACTATTAATTGTTTTCTTTTCCTTTATTATTCTTTTTGAATATAAAGAAAGTTTAATTAATATGATTTGCAGATTTTTATTACCTGTGATTAATGAAGATGGATTCTTAAATCGAGATGGAAAATATTTTAAAATTAGAAATAAAAAGAAGTTCAGTGTTGATAAAGAAATATACTATTATAGATACAAAAATACGTTTATAAAAAACATGCCCACAAAAACAGAGTATTATAGATTGTCTAATAATGTATTAATGGATAAATCAGGCCATACTCAAAATTTTAAAATTATCTCCAATCATATTTTAAAAATCGATAAAGACTACTTTATTTTAGACCATTCAAGTACATTAAATGATTTTTATATTACGGGGAAAAATGAACGCCTGAGGAAATTGAAGAGGCCTGATCATAATGTTTGGTTGGTATTTCTAGCATTGCTAATAGTTACACTATTTTTTAATAGTATTTTAAATTCTAAAATGGAAACTCATGGGAGAGGAGAATATAAAATCATAAAAAACAAAAAAGAGTCATCAAGCAACGATGAAAATGAAATAATTTATTTAGAAAAGAATCAGTTAAGAATTGGAAATAATAAATATAGTTATGATGCAATCAGCATGACAATAAGAGATAATTCGAATACAAAAGTAGGAGAACTTAAGGATAAATTATTGACGATTGAAATTGATGATAGAAAACAAGAATATCGTTTTGATGATTCTAAAAATGCTGGAAGTTAGTATCTAGCTTGAAAAAATATATTTGTTACTTATTTATTTTTTAAGTAAATATAGAAAGTGACAAAAACTTTATGAGCACTCATAGAACAATAATAAGGTAGTTCTTAAAACTAAAATATGTTAATTAGCATTTCGTAAAAATTTACGGAATGCTTTTTTGTTATGTGATTATTAGTCCGTCTCGCTCCGTTAGGTGCGAGACAAAAAAACGACCCGCTATGCGGGTGCGCGTCGAAGGTTATACCAAAAAAACTCCAAACGCGATACAATAAAGGTGTTCAAGCCAATTGTAAAGCGAAAGGAGAAAAATATGGCACAAAAGGCTCATAGTTTATCGCACACAAAGTGGCACTGTAAGTATCACATTGTGTTCACCCCTAAGTACAGACGAAAAATCATCTATAATTAATATCGAAGTAGTTTAGGCGAAATATTTCATCGTTTGTGTAGTTATAAAGGAGTTGAAATTATCGAGAGTCACTTAATGTCAGACCATGTACATATGTTAGTAAGTATTTCGAGTTTCATGGGTTATTTAAAAGGAAAAAGTGCACTCATGATATTTGACAAACACGCCAATCTCAAGTACAAGTTTGGGAATCGGCATTTCTGAGCGGAAGGTTATTATGTGAGTACAGTAGGGCTTAATGAAGCCACAATTAAGAAATATAGTCAAGATTAAAGAGTCTGAGACAAAAAGATTTTGATTTTAGAAATTCTTTATTATAAGTTTTAAAACCGATAGATTAGACGAAAAAGCGAACAAAACAGAATTCTGAGTGTCAGACAACTTGTTTTGTTCGCTTTTTATATTTAGAGTTAGACTTTTGTCCCAGACTCTTCACGAGTATGAAAATTTGAGAACGAGTAAAGCATGATATAGCACTAGATAAATTAAGTGTAAAAGAATATGAGGATCCCTTTAGGGATAGTGGTAAGTAATACTAAAGCCTCTTTGAGAGGCAAGTGACGAGTCAAGAGCAATAAGGCTTGAACAAAGTGAAAGCCAGCGTCTTTAGGCGCTGGCTGGTAATTTGGGCTTATAGCCCTGGGACAAACCACCCGTTTGACGGGTGGTCATGATTATTCATTCAAAAGATTTTACTATTTTCATGAATAAATTTGAAGTGAAAGAATAAAAAATGAAGAGCTACTCATCTGTGAAGTAGCTCTTCTCTTATATCCGTAATCTCTTTTTATTTATCTGAAAATGTAGTGAAAAAGGTAGTCATTCGGTTGATTTTTATTGCAATGTACTGCAATTAACCAAAAGAAAAAACGCTAATCAAGCGTTTTTCTTCTGTATTGATTCGTATTGAATGCTTATTTAACCTCTGTAAACACAACGTGTTTGCGAAGTTTTGGTGAGTATTTCTTCAATTGAAGACGGTCTGGAGTGTTACGTTTGTTTTTAGAAGTAAGGTACAAGCGTTCACCAGATTCTTTGTGTTCAAGTGTAATATTTACGCGCATGGTATCTCCCTTCTATTATTCAGCTGATGCAGCTTTAGCGATTTTACGTCCTTTGTAGTATCCTTTAAGTGATACACGGTGAGAACGTGAGTAATCTCCAGTAGTTTCGTCAAAGTTTACAGATGGAGCTGTTACTTTGTAGTGTGTACGACGTTTGTTTTTCTTCGCTTTTGAAGTGCGACGTGCAGGTACTGCCATTTTGATTTCTCCTTTAGGTATTTATATTCGATTCAATCTACTGATTTTCATCAACCATACTAGGATAACACATTTTTTTTGTAAAGTAAAGTTACTTGACAAAAAAAGATGAAAAAATTGTAAGGTCATCAACCAAATTAATCGAAATATTCTGAAAATTCAAGAATTTTCTTCTGTTCATTGCCTTTAAAATGTGCTATAATAGTAAAAACTGAAATGGGAGGGAACAAATGACTGAATTAGATAAACGTCACCGCAGTAGCATTTATGACAGTATGGTAAAATCACCAAACCGTGCTATGCTTCGTGCGACTGGTATGACAGATAAGGACTTTGAAACACCGATTGTGGGAGTGATTTCGACTTGGGCGGAAAATACGCCATGTAACATCCACTTGCATGATTTTGGGAAATTGGCTAAAGAAGGTGTCAAATCTGCAGGTGCTTGGCCTGTACAATTTGGGACTATCACTGTAGCGGACGGGATTGCCATGGGAACGCCTGGTATGCGTTTCTCTCTAACATCTCGTGATATCATCGCGGACTCCATTGAGGCGGCTATGGGTGGTCACAATGTGGATGCCTTTGTTGCTATCGGTGGCTGTGACAAGAACATGCCTGGTTCTATGATTGCCATTGCTAATATGGATATTCCAGCTATTTTCGCCTATGGTGGAACCATTGCACCAGGAAATCTTGATGGCAAAGACATCGACTTGGTTTCTGTTTTTGAGGGTATCGGAAAATGGAACCACGGTGATATGACAGCTGAGGACGTGAAACGTCTTGAATGTAATGCCTGCCCTGGACCTGGTGGTTGTGGTGGTATGTACACAGCTAATACCATGGCGACTGCTATCGAAGTTCTCGGTATGAGTTTGCCAGGATCTTCATCTCACCCAGCTGAATCAGCTGATAAGAAAGAAGATATCGAAGCAGCAGGACGTGCTGTTGTCAAGATGTTGGAGCTCGGTCTCAAGCCATCAGATATCTTGACTCGTGAAGCCTTTGAAGATGCTATCACTGTAACCATGGCTCTCGGTGGTTCTACAAATGCCACTCTTCACTTGCTTGCCATTGCCCATGCCGCAAATGTTGACTTGTCACTTGAGGACTTCAATACAATTCAAGAACGTGTGCCTCACTTGGCTGACTTGAAACCATCTGGTCAGTATGTCTTCCAAGATCTCTACGAAGTCGGTGGTGTGCCTGCGGTTATGAGATACCTCTTGGCAAATGGTTTCCTTCATGGAGATCGCATTACATGTACTGGTAAGACTGTCGCTGAGAACTTGGTTGACTTTGCAGACCTTACTCCAGGTCAAAAAGTTATCATGCCACTTGAAAATCCAAAACGTGCGGACGGTCCGCTTATCATCTTGAACGGGAATCTTGCCCCTGACGGTGCGGTTGCCAAGGTATCAGGTGTTAAAGTGCGTCGTCACGTTGGACCAGCTAAGGTCTTTGACTCAGAAGAAGATGCGATTCAGGCTGTTCTGACAGATGAAATCGTTGATGGCGATGTTGTCGTTGTTCGTTTTGTTGGACCTAAGGGTGGTCCTGGTATGCCTGAGATGCTGTCACTTTCATCCATGATTGTTGGTAAAGGCCAAGGAGACAAGGTTGCCCTCTTGACGGATGGTCGTTTCTCTGGTGGTACTTATGGTCTGGTTGTTGGACATATCGCTCCTGAAGCTCAGGATGGTGGACCAATTGCTTACCTCCGTACAGGCGATATCGTTACGGTTGATCAAGATACCAAAGAAATTTCCATGGCCGTATCGGAAGAAGAACTTGAAAAACGCAAGGCAGAAACAACCTTGCCACCACTTTACAGTCGTGGTGTCCTCGGTAAATATGCCCACATCGTATCATCTGCTTCACGCGGAGCCGTGACAGACTTCTGGAATATGGACAAGTCAGGTAAAAAATAAACTCAAAAAGCAAGCCAACTTCGGCTTGCTTCTTTTCATCTTCAAAAGTGATTTGCCTGCTTATACTCAATAAAAATCAAAGAGCAAACTAGAAAGCTAGGCGCAGGTTGCTCAAAACAGTGTTTTGACGTTGTGGATAGAACTGACGAAGTCAGCTCAAAACACCGTTTTGAGGTTGCAGATAGAACTGACGAAGTCAGTAACATCTATACGAAAAGCCGACGCTGACGTGGTTTGAAGAGATTTTTGAAGAGTATTAACGAGGTGGTAGTCCAAGGGCAATACGGCCGTAGCGACTGATTCGTGTGATTTTCCAAGCAGGCGACCAGGTAACTTCAACCTTGACATCTTCGATACCCTCGATTTGTTTCAGACCTGCCACAATTTCGATAGGCAAGCTTTCTGCGCAATCGCAGGCAGTATCGGTGAAGGTCATGACAATCTTACAGAGACCCGTTTCGTCCAGATTGATTTCATAGATCAGTCCTAGATTGTAAACATCCAATTCCACATCGGTATCAAAAACCTTCTCTAGTTTTTCGATAATTTGGTCTTGCAAGGCCAAAGCACGGTCATTGATTTTGATATCGTCTCTCATAGCAGTCCCTCCACGTGATAAATATCCTCTATTTTCTCATAATTCTGACAATTTGGCAAGTTTTTGATGAATTTTCTGAAAAAATATGATAATATAAAGAAAATGCCGGATTAAGGGGGAGCCTATGGAGCAGATTGGAAAAGTCTTTAGACAATTGCGAGAGTCAAGAAATATCTCGCTGAGACAAGCAACTGGGGGACAATTTTCGCCGTCTATGTTGTCCCGCTTTGAAACAGGTCAGAGTGAGCTTTCGGTGGAAAAGTTTCTATTTGCTCTGGAAAATATATCTGCCAGTGTGGAGGAAATCCTCTTTCTGGCGAGAGGTTTTCGGTATGATACAGATTCTGAGTTGAGAAAAGAAATCATAGATGTTTTGGATCCAAAGAATATAGCACCTCTCGAGGACTTGTATCGCAGGGAGTATCAAAAGCATGCCCATTCTCAAAACAAACAGAAACATATTCTAAATGCCATTCTTATCAAGTCTTATATGAAGAGCATGGACGAAAGGGTAGAGTTAACGGCAGAGGAGGGGAAAGTCCTTCATGATTATTTGTTTTCTACCGAGATCTGGGGAATCTATGAACTCAATTTATTTTCAGTCAGTTCTCCCTTTTTATCTGCTTCTCTTTTTACTAGATATGTACGAGAAATGGTCCGCAAATCTGACTTTCTAATGGAAATGTCTGGTAATAGAAACCTTTTTCACACTATACTATTGAATGGCTTTTTAGCTAGCATTGAGTGTGAAGAATTTACCTATGCCTCTTATTTTAAACGTGTCATCGAAGAGCATTTCTACAATGAAAATGAAACCTATTTCCGAACTGTTTATCTGTGGGCAGAAGGTCTCCTTGATAGCAAGCAGGGAAGAGTCAAGGAAGGTCAGAAAAAGATGGAAGATGCTGTCCGTATTTTTGAGATGCTTGGTTGTGACAAATCTGCGGATTACTATAGAAAAACTCTCGATTCTTGAATATCTGCAAACTAAGAAAATTATTTGAAATTTTAAGAGATAGAACTGTTGGGCTCTCTCGTGTCACTGGAGAAATTCTATCGTTTCTTTTTGCTCATTTTATTTGTTGCATATATTCAAAAGTTTTTTCTCTAAAATTTCTAAGTGCTATACTATAGTCATACTTCACATAAAACTTATACTCTTCGAAAATCAAATTCAAACCACGTCAGCTTCACCTTGCCGTACTCAAGTACAGCCTTCGGCTAGCTTCCTAGTTTGCTCTTTGATTTTCATTGAGTATTTGAACAAGAAGGGAGATTACCAATGAAACTATTGTTCAGAAATCAAGCTTATCGTCTCTTGACTTTGTCACGATTCTTCAATGCTTTTGGTGCTTCAATTTTTAACCTGGTATTTATCGTTTATGCATCGACCTTGCCACAAGCATCTTTTGCGGTTGCTATGGCGAATATTGTCATGATTCTTCCGACTCTTTTTACAGTTTTTGTAGGAATTCGGGCAGATTACACGAGGGACAAGGTCAAATGGATGGTCTATAGCGGTTTGTTTCAGGCAGTTTTATTTTTTCTAGCAGCCCTAGTTGTTCAACAAGCTAGTCTCTTTGCCTTTTCTAGCCTGTGTTTAATCAATGTCATTAGTGATGTCATCAGTGATTTTGCAGGTGGCTTGCGCATGCCTCTTATTAAGGAAAAAGTAGCTGAAGACGATCTGATGGAGGCTTATTCTTTTAACCAGTTTATCACCTATATTTCAGCTATTGGTGGTCAAGCTTTTGGAGTCTGGCTCTTAGGTCTATCGGTCAACAATTTTTCCCTCGTTGCGGGAATCAATGCCTGTTTCTTCCTAGTATCAGCCGTCATCCTCTTTTTAGGAAAAAGCAAATTAAGCCTGTCAATGTCATCTGCTGATGGTGAAATTCTAAAAAATGAGAAGCTTCCGATCAAAGAGCAGTTCCTAACGATTTATCGAAATTTACGTCTCGTTTTTCTTAAAGGTGGACAGAAAAACTTTGGATTCATGATCTTTGCTGTCTTGCTTATCAATGCCTTGGGTGGCGCTTTAGGAAGTATCTATAACATCTTCTTTTTGAGCCATTCTCTTTTGGACTTTTCTTACACAGAGGCATTATTTATCAGTCAATTCTGTGCTTTGTTAGCAATCATCATCAGTAGCCTTACGGGCAATGATTATTTTGGGAAGCAGTCCTTGCCTAGATTGATGATGTGGGTGACCGTAGGACTCAGTCTAATTGGTCTAGCTAATTTATTCAATCAAGTCGTACTTGGTTTACTATTTCTCTGTTCAACTCTGTATGTGTCTGGTAAAGTTCAACCAAAGATTAGTGCCATGCTCCTGAAAAATCTAGCTCCAGAGGTTCTAGCTCGTACCAGTAATTTTTTAGGTTTATTGTTCACCTTATCCATACCTGTGGGAACAGCTTGTTTTTCACTTATAGCTGTATGGAATATACAGTTGACTTGGATGCTATTTGTTGGTCTTTCCTTGCTAGCTATTCTTTTGACGATTCTTAATCTCAAAAATGATATCTAATACTCTTCGAAAATCTCTTCAAACCACGTCAGCTTCGCCTTACCGTAGATATGGTTACTGACTTCGTCAGTTCTATCCACAACCTCAAAACACTGTTTTGAGCAACCTGCGGCTAACTTCCTAGTTTACTTTTTGATTTTCATTGAGTATAAATCCTAATTTTTTTCTTACTGTTTTAATCCCTTTATTTATGGTAAAATAAGACTATTAAGTTTAAAGAGGATTCCCTATGAAATTACAAAAACCAAAAGGAACGCAGGATATTTTACCTGCTGAATCTGCCAAGTGGCAGTACGTTGAGGGCTTTGCCCGTGAGATTTTCAAGCGCTATAACTATGCAGAAGTGCGTACGCCTATTTTTGAGCATTACGAGGTTATCAGTCGCTCTGTCGGAGATACAACGGATATCGTAACCAAGGAAATGTACGATTTCTATGACAAGGGTGACCGCCATATTACCCTCCGTCCAGAAGGAACAGCGCCAGTTGTCCGTTCCTATGTGGAAAATAAACTCTTTGCCCCAGAAGTGCAAAAGCCAAGCAAGTTCTACTACATGGGCCCTATGTTCCGCTATGAGCGTCCACAGGCAGGGCGTTTGCGCCAATTCCACCAGATTGGTGTTGAGTGTTTTGGCTCTAGCAATCCAGCTACTGATGTGGAAACCATCGCTATGGCAGCCCATTTCTTGAAAGAAATCGGCATCCAAGGTGTCAAACTACACCTCAATACTCTTGGAAATCCTGAGAGCCGTGCAGCCTACCGTCAAGCCTTGATTGACTATTTGACACCGCTCAAGGAGACCTTGTCTAAGGATAGCCAACGTCGTTTGGAGGAAAATCCTCTTCGTGTCTTGGACTCTAAGGAAAAAGAAGACAAGGTGGCAGTAGAGAATGCGCCTTCTATCTTAGACTTCCTTGATGAAGAAAGCCAAGCTCATTTTGATGCTGTGCGTCAGATGTTGGAAAATCTTGGAGTAGACTACATCATCGATACCAATATGGTGCGTGGTCTGGATTACTATAACCACACGATTTTCGAGTTTATCACTGAGATTGAGGGCAATGACCTGACAGTCTGTGCGGGTGGTCGTTACGATGGTTTGGTTTCTTACTTTGGAGGCCCTGAAACTGCTGGCTTTGGTTTTGGACTTGGTATAGAGCGCCTGCTTCTCATTCTTGAAAAGCAAGGTGTGGCCCTCCCTATCGAAAACGCCCTAGATGTCTATATCGCAGTCTTGGGGGAAGGAGCAAATGTTAAGGCTTTGGAGTTGGTACAGGCCCTTCGCCAACAAGGTTTCAAAGCAGAGCGTGATTACCTCAACCGTAAACTCAAAGCTCAGTTCAAGTCAGCCGATGTCTTTGCGGCTAAGACCCTCATCACCCTAGGAGAGAGTGAAGTCGAAAGCGGACAAGTAACGGTCAAGAACAACCAAACACGAGAAGAAGTGCAAGTATCACTTGATGCTATCAGCCAAAACTTCTCAGAAATCTTTGAAAAATTAGGCTTTTAATAGTAGATAAACTGGTCAGGATTTTACTCCTGACCTTTTTCTTTTGCAAAATGACAAAAATCATAAACTTTTTGACAAATATACTTGTCAAAAAGAAAAAGATGTGTTACAATATAATCAAGTTAAGAGAAAAGGAGCAGGGAACGATTATGTGGGCATTAGGATTTGTACCTCTTGTGATTATGTTTTATCTCTATCATACCCAAAGGGTCAAGAAATTAGAGAATAAAATCAAAAGAATTGAGCAAAAACAGAAAGGAAATAAAGAAATGTCAAGATTATTAAAAGAATTGATTGGGAAAACACCGACAATCGTTGGACAAGTTTTTGGAACAGATAACTGGGAAGTTGTAGATGTTGATGAGGAATGGGTCAAGCTACGTCGTGTTGATAAAAAAGGAAAAGAAAAATTCAAACTACAACGCATTGAGGATATCCAAACCGTTGAATTTGACGGAAAGTAGGTGTGTAACATGCAACTAAAAAATCGTCTAAAAGAGCTGCGGGCTCGCGATGGCCTCAATCAAACCGAACTAGCCAAGCTAGCAGAGGTTTCCAGACAGACCATTAGCCTATTAGAACGGGACGAATACACCCCATCCGTTGTGATTGCCTTGAAAATATCTCAGATTTTCAACGAAACAGTCGAATCGGTATTTCGCTTGGAGGAGGATGAGTGATGAACATGTATAGAGTGGTTTATTATATGAGTGTTCTTGCCCTTATTGTGAATGCCTTGGCTATGATTGGAACATTACTGGGTTGGTTCTATTTTGTTGAAAGTAAGTATTTGTTTTGGATTAACTTAGTCCTCTTGTCCATTTTCAATCGGTTGAAGAAAAAGGAGAAAGATGATGAACAAGTATAAAGTAATCTATTATGTAGTTGCCATAGCTCTATTAGTCAGCGTGTTTCTACTGATTGGGATGGACCTAGGCTGGTTTAGTCCCTATCAAAGTGACCAATTTATTTGGGTCTACTTTGCCCTCATCCCAGTCGTTGACTGGATTGAAAAGAAATCCAAAAATCTAGCAAGTGAATAAGGAGAATGAATATGAAAGAGTTTTTAGCAGGTTTTCAAGTAGA
>JAWHFN010000037.1:0-12767 GCA_032565555.1 Streptococcus mitis
ATGGCAATACTCCAAGGACTAGAAAACAAGCTAGTCCAATATTGCAGGTTGGATAATTGTTGAAAGTTCATCTGCTGTCTCCTCTCTGTCCAAACACGTTCCTTTCTATTATACCATTTTTCTGACATTTTTTTCCCTATCCTACTTCATTTTAAATTAAGGAAAAATATGATAAAATAAACTGACTAGAAAAAACAAAGGAGAAACCATGTCTCAACTATATGATATTACCATTGTAGGTGGTGGTCCTGTCGGTCTTTTTGCGGCCTTTTACGCCCACCTACGCCAAGCCAAGGTCCAAATCATTGACTCTCTTCCCCAGCTAGGTGGACAGCCTGCTATTCTCTATCCTGAAAAGGAAATCTTAGACGTCCCAGGTTTCCCAAATCTGACTGGAGAAGAGTTAACTAACCGTCTAATCGAGCAATTAAACGGCTTTGATACCCCTATTCATCTCAATGAAACGGTTCTTGAGATTGAAAAACAAGATCAAGGCTTTGCCATTACAACTTCTAAAGGAAGTCACCTGTCTAAAACTGTTATCATCGCTATGGGTGGCGGTGCCTTCAAACCACGTCCGCTGGAACTAGAAGGCGTTGAGGGCTATGAAAATATCCACTACCACGTTTCCAACATTCAGCAATATGCTGGTAAGAAAGTGACGATTCTTGGTGGGGGAGACTCAGCTGTGGATTGGGCTTTGGCTTTTGAAAAAATCGCACCAACTACCCTTGTTCACCGCAGAGATAATTTCCGTGCCTTGGAGCACAGTGTTCAAGCCTTGCAAGAATCATCTGTAACCATCAAGACACCATTTGTCCCTAGCCAACTCCTTGGAGATGGAAAAAGGCTTGATAAACTTGAAATCACAAAAGTTAAATCTGATGAAACCGAAACCATTGACCTAGACCACCTCTTTGTCAACTATGGTTTCAAATCTTCTGTCGGTAACCTCAAAAACTGGGGTCTGGACCTCAACCGCCACAAGATTATTGTCAACAGCAAGCAAGAATCTAGCCTAGCAGGTATCTATGCTATCGGAGACTGCTGCTACTATGACGGAAAAATTGACCTGATTGCGACAGGCCTCGGAGAAGCTCCAACCGCTGTCAACAATGCCATCAACTACATTGATCCTGAGCAAAAAGTGCAGCCAAAACACTCAACCAGTTTATAAAAAAGAACCACGAGTCACATAGGATTCGTGGTTTTAAAATGAACTACACCTCAAAAGTTAGACAGAAATACATCTAACTTCTGATATGCAGCCTACCTTCTCTTTGCTCTTGTTTGAATAAGAAATTTTTTTGCAGAATCATTAGATTATACAAAGTATTTCGTATCAGCCTTTTAAAAATCTATAAAAACTCTCCAACTATTCTATTATACCATATAAAAAAATATATATCTAGACTTGTTTTTTATTTTTTTTGATGTATACTAAGAATAGAAAGCGCTTTAAATTAAATAAAAGGAGGTTTTATGAGGAAAGTAAATAAGGACATTTTATTCTTAACTGGAATCATAGTTTTATGTTTTGGTTTTTTATTATTTCACATTAACCCCTATTATGCCGGGCCTGATGAGACACTGAAAGGAAGGATAACTTTATTCTTTTGGCATCTATATTGGAGACCTATAGGAACTCTCAGTATCTTTTCTGGTTGCATTATGACTTTCAAAGGATTGAAAAAATAATCTTTTGATCATGAAGAAAGGAAACTTTTTATGATTAAACTGAAAATATTGTTTTTCTCTCTACTATCAAGTCTATTATTCTTAGTCACAGCATCTACAGTTTTTGCTGATGTCTATCCTGGCACAAATTATGAAATTGTATCTAATCGTATTATAAAGGATATCAACACAGGGGAGTTACTCTCATTTTATACGACTGAACTTAGAGATGCCTATTTGGAGTCTAAATCTATGTATCAGACTCGTTCTAACGCGACTGGTGTTGCAGATTATAGAACTAAATACTCTCACTCTTACGAGAGCAGTGCCACATCAGGAGCTCTAAGTTCAACAGCCTATGGTGGAAAAGCTGGAGCTACCCTAACTATAGGTGCAGGTGCTAGCTTTTCTGCTCCGGAGTCTGGAGTTGGACTTAGTTTAAATCACTCAGTCTCCCATAACGTACCACCCTACACTTATGGTTATATTAGACTAAAAGCATCTTACACAGTAAATGTTCGTAAACTAGAAGTTAGATACTTAGGCACCAACAAATGGGTTCCAGCTGGTGAAACCTCTACTATATCGAATGTTAGCGTTTGGAGCGAACTGGTCACTTGGAAATAACTCATTAGAGATTAGATAAAAACTCAATTTCAAGAGAAAATGAAATAAATTTTCTCACAATAAAACGCATAGTATCACGGTTTTCAATACCTGATATTATGCGTTTTTGATTTTAAAGAGCTAAATTTCTTAACTTAATGACATTGCTTTTTGCCTTTCCCCTTCTTTTTCAAAAAGCAAAAATATCCTATAAAATTGATGCAGCATGTGATATAATAGGGACGGCACTAACGATACGCCTTGGAAAAGGAGGTATTACAGATGCTAGAACTTCTCAAAATAGTACTTATCGCAGTCATCGAGAGTATCATCTCATGGCTGGTGACTCGTTGGTTATACTCAATGAAAATCAAAGAACAAACTAGGAAGCTAGCCGCAGGCTGTACTTGAGTACGGCAAGGTGAAGCTGACGTGGTTTGAATTTGATTTTCGAAGAGTATTAGACGATCACTTCGACAAGTAACTTTCCTGGTTAGTACTATCTAACCCAGAAAAAATCCCCTTGGTATTGCAGTACCTAGGGGATTTCTGTTTTAGCACTAAAATGCTAGAACTTCTCAATTCCTCTTTATTATCTCACATGCTCTATTCAATTGTCAAGAAAGAGGTGTTTTATATCTTTATAACTCATCGGCTATCTTATTGATTTTTCTGAGTCTGTGGTTGACACCACTCTTGGTCAGAGGGGTACTGAGGCTATCTGCTAACTGCTGGATAGAGTAGTCTGGATGCTGAATCCGCAACTGCGCTACCTCCTGCAAATCCATTGGCAGATTTTCTAAACCCATGATATCTTTAATTTTACTGATATTGTTGATAGTCTTCATGCTGGCAGAAACTGTCCGAGCGATATTAGCTGTCTCGGCATTGTTGGCCCGATTGAGGTCATTACGGGTTTCTCGCAAAATCTTAACCCTCTCAAAATCATCACGCGCCTGCATGGCTCCGATGACAATCAAGAAGTCCATAATATCTTCGGCTCGCTGGAGGTAGGTCACAGCTCCCTTCTTGCGCTCAAGCACCTTGGCATCCAGTAAAAACTGCTGGAGAAGAGAGGCAATCCCTTGCGCGTGGTCCAGATAAACAGAACTGATTTCCAACTGGTACTTACCTGACTCAGGGTCACGAATGCTGCCATTTGCCAAGAAAGCACCACAGAGATAGGCACGACCTGCTTCCTCGTCCGATAAAATCTCCTCGTCAATAGCTGTTTCCAGACAAAAAAAGGAGTCGGCTAAGTGTAAGTCACTCAATAAATCCTGCACCTTTTCATCTGTAAAAACGGTATAGACCCGATTCTTACGAAGATTACTTCTTTGGTAGTGTCGGATTTCTGATTTGATTTCGTAGAAATGGAGAAAGGACTCATAGAGGTGACGAGCCAGCTTGGCATTTTCTGTCACGACGGACAAGGTCAAGCCCGAAGTCGAGAGGCCGATACTGCCAGACATCTTGATAATGGCAGATAATTCATGCCGGCTAAGATGGTGCTGACCTAGGATTTCTTCTTTTACTGCTACTGTGAAACTCATTTTCTCACCTGTATAATCCGCATCAACTCATCAACAATCAAATCCCCATCGTGGAAGGCACCTCCATTTTCCAGACGAAGGAAGTTGGATGAAATCACACGTGGAACTCGCTTACAAAGACCAGCAAAGTCATGGTCCACCTGCACCAAGTATTCATCAAAACGATTGGAATTCATGTATTCCTGTGGCACTTTTTCGATATTCACCAAGACAGTATCGATAAAAGGTCGGCCAAGGTGGCCATGCAAGATTTCCACGTGATCACTATCTGTAAAGTGTTCTGTCTCCCCACGTTGGGTCATGATATTACAGACATAGGCGATTTCTGCCTTGGTTTCCAAAAGCGCCTGCCCGATTTCCTTAATCACGATATTGGGCAAAATCGAGGTAAAGAGAGAACCAGGTCCGAGGACAATCATGTCACTTTCAAGAATGGTCTGTACCACTCGACGGCTAGCCAGAGGCGTATCATCGTTGAGGGTATTGGTCACATAGACATGGTCAATCATGCCTGGATGGTCTGCAATATGGCTCTCTCCAGCCACTTCTGTTCCATCCTGAAAGACTGCATGAAGGGTCAAAGGATGATCACTGGAAGGATAAATCTTCCCAGTTGTATGGAAAAATTTGCTCAGTAGCTGCATGGCATTATAAGTCGAACCCTGCATCTCTGACAGGCCAGCGATAATGAGATTTCCCAATGGATGGCCAGCAAAGGCTCCCGCATCCTCAGAAAAGCGATACTGAAAGACTTTCTCATAGAACTTAGGCATATCCGACATGGCCACAAGGACATTACGAAGATCACCTGGCGGTGTTAATTGCTGCATATTTTTTCGGAGTTCACCTGATGAACCACCATCATCCGCCACCGTTACGATAGCAGCGATTTCCACATCTTTTTCCCGCAGACTTTTTAGAATGACAGGAATCCCAGTTCCTCCACCAATCACCGTTATCTTTGGTTTTCTCATGAACGGTTTACCGTTTCCTTTCTTCGGTCTTTGTCGCGGTGCCCTTCATTAACAGGCCAATTCTTGGATAAGTCCTGCGCCAAGCGTTTAGCAAAGGCGACACTACGGTGTTGTCCCCCTGTACAACCCATGGCAATGGTCAAAACGGACTTCCCTTCCTTTTGGTAACTTGGCAAAATCGGCTCAATCAAGGCCAACAAATGCTGATAAAAATCTTCTGACTCAGGATGATTCATGACATAGTGATACACTGGTTCATCCACACCCGTTTGATTACGCAGTTCTGGTAGGTAGTAGGGATTTGGCAAGAATCGGACATCAAAGACCAAATCCGCATCAATTGGGATTCCATATTTAAAGCCAAAAGACATGACTTCGATACGGAAAGACTGGGCTTGTTCTTGATCCGAAAACTGCTCTGCAAGGGTTTTACGCAGCTCACGCGGAGTCAGTTCAGTTGTATCCACCACATTTTGACTCATATTTTTCAAAGGTGCCAAAAGCTCACGTTCCAGCTTGATTCCATCCAAAATCCGTCCATCTGCTGCTAGTGGATGACTCCGTCTGGTTTCCTTGTAACGAGCGACCAATTCCTTATCGGCCGCATCCAAAAAGAGAATTTTAAAGTCCAGTTCTTCCTTATTTTCCAACTCATCCAAAACAGTTTGAATCTCTGAGAAGAAAGAACGGCTACGCATATCTACTACCAAGGCCAACTTATGGTCATCTTCCTTTGTTTCCACCAACTGCAAAAACTTAGGCAAGAGAGCTGGCGGCATATTATCAATAGTAAAATAACCCAAATCTTCGAAAGACTGAATGGCTACAGTTTTGCCTGCCCCACTCATCCCTGTCACAATCACCAAGTGAAGTTGTTTCTTTGTCATCTTTTTCTCCTTATTATCAAAAGAAGTTTGGCAACACCAAACTTCAACTAGCTTATCCAATCTCTGCGATGACTTCGATTTCGACTTTTACATCACGAGGAAGACGAGCTACCTCTACTGCTGAACGAGCTGGAAATTCCTCTTTAAAGGCTGTTTGGTAAACCTCGTTAAAAGGAACAAAGTCGTTCATATCGCTCAAGAAACAAGTTGTTTTGACAACATGATCAAAGTCAGTTCCTGCCTCTGCCAAAATAGCACCAATGTTTTTTAAGACTTGCTCTGTCTGTTCTTGAATCGTTTCTCCAACGATTTCCCCAGTTTCAGGAGAGAGAGGAACTTGACCACTAGCAAACAAAAGATTGCCAACGATTTTTCCTTGAACATAAGGCCCGATAGCCTTTGGAGCTTTGTCTGTATGAATTGTTTTTGCCATTTTCTTTTCCTCACAATTTTTCTAAGATTGCATCCCAAGCCTCATCCATCCCTGCCTTACTGACAGATGAAAAGAGGATAAAGTCGTCACTTGGGTCAAAGTTTAATTTCTTTTTGATTGCTGATTCGTGCTTGTTCCATTTACCACGAGGAATCTTGTCCGCCTTGGTCGCCACAATGATGACTGGAATCTCATAATACTTGAGAAATTCGTACATCTGTACATCATCTGCTGACGGGTCATGACGAAGATCAACTAAACTGACTACTGCACGGAGATTCTCCCGAGTCGTTAGATACTCCTCAATCATGCGACCCCACTTTTCACGTTCCTTTTTGGAAACACGGGCATAGCCATAACCAGGCACATCCACAAAGCGCATCTTGTCATCAATGTTAAAGAAGTTGAGAAGCTGGGTTTTTCCAGGTTTCCCTGACGTACGAGCCAGATTCTTACGGTTCAACATAGTGTTGATAAAGCTAGACTTGCCAACATTGGAACGCCCTGCTAGGGCAATCTCTGGTAGTTCATCCTGCGGATAGTGAGATTTATTAGCTGCACTGAGCAAGATTTCAGCATTATGTGTATTCAGTTCCATAGTCACCTCTAGGCTGTTTCTAGGATTGGTTTATCCGTTCCATCGACAGCTTCTTTTGTGATGCGGACCAATTTCACATTTTCCTGACTCGGTACTTCAAACATGACATCTAGCATGGTTTCTTCGATAATTGAGCGAAGACCACGCGCCCCTGTCTTGCGTTCAATGGCCTTATTGGCAATCTCTTGAAGGGCTTCGTCGTCAAATTCCAACTCGACATCATCATAAGAAAGCAAGGTTTGGTACTGTTTGACCAAGGCATTTCTTGGCTCTTTCAAGATACGAACCAAATCATCTACTGTCAACTGTTCAAGAGCAGCAAAGACTGGCAAGCGTCCAATCAACTCAGGGATAATACCAAATTTTTGAATATCTTCTGCTATGATTTCTTGCATGTAAGAGCTGTTTTCGTCAATCGCTTTATTATTTTGACCAAATCCGATGACTTTTTCACCCAGACGTTGTTTGACAATTTCTTCAATGCCATCAAAAGCACCACCCACGATGAAGAGAATATTTTTGGTATCCACTTGAATCATCTCTTGTTGTGGATGCTTACGTCCACCTTGAGGCGGAACACTTGCAACTGTTCCCTCGATAATCTTAAGAAGAGCTTGTTGCACCCCTTCACCAGAAACGTCACGTGTGATTGATACGTTCTCACTCTTCTTGGCAATCTTATCAATTTCATCCACGTAGATAATCCCACGCTCTGCTCGCTCAATGTTAAAGTCAGCAGCCTGCAAGAGTTTGAGGAGAATGTTTTCCACGTCCTCACCTACATAACCAGCCTCAGTAAGAGCTGTCGCATCCGCAATCGCAAAAGGTACATTCAAGCTCTTAGCCAAGGTCTGGGCCAAGAAAGTTTTCCCTGAACCAGTTGGGCCAATCATCAAAATGTTTGACTTCTGCAAATCCACATCTTCTGACTCTTCACGCGTATCGTGGAAATTGATGCGTTTGTAGTGGTTGTAAACCGCCACAGCCAAGGCACGCTTGGCACGATCTTGACCAATTACATAGTGGTTCAAGATATGGAGGAGTTCAATTGGTTTTGGTACCTCAGACAAGTCTGCCAAGACTTCCTCAGCCAACTCCTCCCGAATGATTTCCTGAGCCAACTCCACACATTCATTACAGATAAAGGCGTTGTTCCCAGCGATTATTTTTTGTACTTCTTCTTGGCTTTTGCCACAAAATGAGCAATAAACCATCATATCATTATTCCTAGTTGTAGGCATGATTTCCTTCCGTTCTATTCTATACTGTCATTCTATCTAAAATAAGGTCATGTAAAAGGCATGAACACTATTGACCAAATTGGTAAAGGCATTTAACCAGAGCAGGACAGAAAGTCCATAACGCTTTTTACGAAAAGCCTGTGCCCCTGCAAGCAAACAGACCAAGCACAGCATGGCTGTGAAAAAACCAAATATACTACGTTCCATTAGACTTCCTTTCTCTTGCGGTATTGGATGGTAAAATCATAAGGATTCTTCTCATCTTTGGCGTAAAATTTGCTTGAAACTGTCTCAAAAAGAGATAAGTCAAACTCTTCAGGAAAATAGGTATCTCCATCCACCCGAGCGTGAATTTGAGTCACAATCACTTCATCAAGGTAGGGTTCAAAAGCCTGAAAAATTTGCTTTCCACCAATAATATAGAGATTCTTGTCCTGAGCCTGATACCAGTCCAAGACAGACTGGACATCATAAAAAGTAGTAATCCCATCTATCTTTTCTTCCATGTTACGAGTCAAAATCAGGGTCTCCCTTTTTGGAAGCAAACGACGCCCCATCCCATCAAAGGTCACGCGCCCCATCAAGATAGCATGATTCAGAGTTGTTTTTTTGAAGTGTTGCAGTTCTGCTGGCAAATGCCAAGGCAGACGATTGTCCTTACCAATCACACCCTCTTCATCCTGGGCCCAAATAGCTACGATTTTCTTAGTCATGCTTCCATCCTTTTCACTGATAGTACTATTTTATCAAAAAACTCAAAAAAAGACTGGTTTGGAATAGCTTACAGAATAGAAAAAATCCGTAAGAGGAATCCTACAGATTTTTATATGATTATTCTATTTCTTACAAACCAGGTGCTTGTCCAAGTTCTGCTGCAAGCATCCAGATTGTTTTATCAGTTTCAGTTTTAGCATCTGAGAAGATACCGTTTGTTACATCGTCACCTTCTTCATCAGTGACATCCAAACCTTTTTGGAAGAGTTCTGACAAGTAACGGTAGATAGCAAGGACACGTTCCAAGCTTTCTTCAACATTACGGTATTCACCAGCTTCTTCTTCGATTTCACTGTTTTGAAGGAATTCTGTCAATGTAGAGAATGGGCTACCTCCAAGTGTAATCAAGCGTTCGCTGATTTCATCTAATTGACCATCAAGAGCTTCCATATACTCATCCATTTTTGGATGCCATACAAGGAAACCACGACCACGCATATACCAGTGTACTTGGTGCAAAGCAACGTGAGCTACGTACAAATCAGCAACAGCTTGATTCAATACTTCCTTTGTTTTTGGCAATGCCACTGGCGCTGATTTTGTCAATGATGTTACATCTTTTACTGCTTCTTTTTTCAATTCTACCATTTTCTTTACCTCATTCATTATTTTTTGTAATCACTTCTTAATGATTACTACCTTAGTATACTACTAAGAAAAGCCAATAGCAAGCCAAATGACTCACATGAGAAAAGTTGCAATAGACTGATAATTTAAGAATTTTTTAGAATGAAACCCAGTCCCCTTACACCTCTCTTATACTCAATGAAAATCAAAGAGCAAACTAGGAAACTAGCCGCAGGCTGTACTTGAGTACGGCAAGGTGACGTTGACGTGGTTTGAATTTGATTTTCAAAGAGTATTAACTGCGACAAAATAAAGAAAAAGAGTATGCAATTTTCTTGCACACTCCTTTCTCAAACTTATATCTTAATACCAAACGCTGACGTCGACACGACCACGAATTCCTTTTAAGTATTCAGATGAAGTATATTGCCATCCTTTTTCTCCTGAATAATGAGGATTATTCCAATCAAGCGCATCAGTATAAGCAGCAACCCAATTGACATGCTGTAAAATATCAGGGTGATTTAGGCGCGTTTTCAAAAGTTGACGATAGCTATAAACTTTCACATTTTGATAACCAGCCTGCTTCATTGTTGCCATATACTTATTGATAATTTTAACCCAAGTAGCTGTGTCTGTCGGAGCTTTCTTAGTCTTATTTACATATTCCCAGTTCTCAACATCGTAGTAGATAGGGTAAGACAAGTTCATCTTGTATTTTTTCAAGAGTTCAATGGTCTGATTAGCATCATTCTCAGCATCGGTCTCATTTTCAGCATAAGTATAAAGGTAAACACCGTAAGGAATTCCAAGACGGTTTAACTCCTTAATATTATGAGCCAATTCCTTGTCCTCAGTTCCACTATAGCCCAAACGAACAATGACTCCATCAACGCCATTATCATCGATGAGCTTTTTCCAGTCACTGATACGACCATTGTGTTCACTGACATCGATAACTTTTTTAACTTGATCAGTCCCAACTTGTTCTTCACGATGGTTAAAGAAATAACGTCTGCCATTTCGGTGAACCCAGCCAACATTCAAGTCTTTCTTTTCTTTTAACTCACCTGAGTCAGAAAAAATATAGCGAGCATCATCCATGACTAATTCACCAGTAGCCATAGCACCACTTCCTGTCAAATAGTAGTTACCCTGCCACTCATCTTTGGCCATGTAACCCCACTTCTTGAAATAGTACCACTTGCCGTCTACCTTTTGCCACTCTTGATTTGCATAAGAACCATCAGACTTGAGATAGAAGTAAGATGAATAGGCTGGATCATAAAGCCATTCATTTTGCATCATAGCACCTTGACCATTTAGGAAATAACTTCCCTGCCATTGGCTTTTAGCTAAATAGCCCCATTTTTTAAAATAGTACCATTTACCTCCAACAGAATGCCATTCCTGGTTAGCATAAGAACCATCGGACTTCAGGTAAAACCAATTCTTATAGGCGTTATCATAAACCCATTCATTCTTAGCCATATAGCCACCTGATTTTAGGTAGTAATTGCCCTGCCACTCATTTTGAGCATAACGACCGTCTGACTTAATATAAAACCAAGCCTTATAGTAGTTATCAAAAATCCACTCACTCTTTGCTTTGGAACCATCAGCCTTTACATAATAATCCCCCTCCCAGTGGGCAGAAGCATTGGTCTTTACTCCTGCGCTCGTTTGAGTTTTATTAGAAGACTGATTTTGCTCTGAACTACTTGAAACTGTCGTTGCCTCCTGCGAAGTTTTTGCTACTTCAGTTTCATTTGCAGCTACATGACTAACTGCCAAGCCTAGTAAAAAGATACTCGCTAATCCAATTTTTCCAATCTTTGTTTTCAATCTTTCCTCTCCTATAAAAAATGGAACAGACATCTGAATGCTGTTCCACCTAGCTTTTGCTACTGATTATTTTACAAAGTCAAGCAAAGCCAAGAAGCTTTCTGCTTCAAGTGACGCACCACCAACAAGGGCACCGTCAACGTCTGGGCAAGCCATGTATGAAGCAACGTTTTCAGGTTTAACAGAACCACCGTATTGAACACGAACTTTGTCTGCCACTTCTTGACCAAAGTCAGCAGCTACAACGTCACGAACAACTTTACACATTTTTTGTGCATCGTCTTGTGAAGCTGATTTACCAGTACCGATAGCCCAGATTGGCTCGTAAGCGATAACTGATGCAGCAACTTGTTCAGCAGTCAATCCAGCCAAGGCAGCAGATACTTGAGCACCTACAAACTCAGCAGCTTTACCAGCTTCATAAGTTTCAAGTGATTCACCACAACAGATGATTGGAAGCATGCCGTTTGCAAAGATTGCTTTTGCTTTTTTGTTAATATCTTCGTCAGTTTCATGGAAGTAGTCACGGCGTTCTGAGTGACCGATAACAACGTAGTCAGTACCGATTTCTTTCAAAACTTGTGGGCTAGTTTCACCAGTGAAAGCACCTGCATTTTCAAAGTAACAGTTTTGAGCAGCAACTTTAAGGTTTGAACCTTTAGCAGCAGCAAGAACAGCTGTCAAATCAAGAGCTGGAGCAGCGATACCTGCTTCAACAAGGTCTGATGAAGGAAGTTTTGATGCAACTGCTTCAACAAATGCTTTAGCTTCTTCTGGATTTTTGTTCATTTTCCAGTTACCAGCGATAAATGGTTTACGTGACATTTCACATACCTCTTTTTTCAATTTATTTTCTATTTATTTTATCACAATTAGACACAGCTTGCAAATCTTACTCGGATTTCAATCCTGCTTACATGGATTAATCCTTCCAGAGATCCATGGCATTTCTGAAATCTGCAGATACCTGTGTCAACTGAGGATTGCTGACTTCTCTCTCTGCCCGCTTAGCCTCAATTTGAGCCACACTCTTTATACCTTCATGGCGCCAATTTCTCAAAATGGCCTGAATGTACTTCCAGTTTGGTTTTCCATTCAAAACAGCTTCACGAAGAGCTTCCTTAATCAAGTCAGCACTGGTCCCATCTTCTTTTAGTGTCTTAGTCAAATCCTCAATCTCAAAAGGTGTCAACAAGCGCCCCAACTCCTGCTGGAAAGTTTCCACCAAATCCTTGAGCTGGTTTTGAGGTGTCAACTGGTCTGAACTCGAAGTAGGAGCTCCAAGCAAGTTATCCAAACGTTCCAAAGCCAAACTAGCATCAAAGAGCAATTCAATTTCGCCATTTAATTCGATAGTACGATACTGAAGTAGCCCCCTCTCCGTCAGATTGGAAATGGCCTGATTGACATCCGAAATTTCCTTACCAATCCTTTCAGCAATCTGGCTTGGTGACATTTCTTCTAAGCCTGTCGTATTTTGCAAATAGAAAAATTGCCAGACCAGAAAATCATCGCTGGAAGGAAAGAGTTCCTTAAAATGCAAGAGCAGGGCACTCGGCAAAACCAAGTTCCCTGATTTAAAAGCGTCTAAATATGTCATAATTCCTCTTAT
>JAWHFN010000038.1:0-12760 GCA_032565555.1 Streptococcus mitis
AAGACCACGATAGGAATGGAGAAGGCCACGTGACTAGATAGAACGGTCAAAAAGCCAAGTGAAAACTTGAGTTGAGTAAAAAGAATCAAGAAGCTGGCACCAATCATAACGTCAGGCGCAACCATGAGGATATTATTGAGTGAAAGAAAGGCTTCTTGGTATTTCTTACGAGACTGGTAGATGTAAATGGCACCAAAAGTCCCGATAATGGTCGCAATCAAGGCTGACAGGAAGGCCAAGAAAAAGGTCTGAGTCACAATCAACATAAGGCGACCATCGCCAAACATGGTTTTAAAATGGCTCAAGCTAAAGCCTGTAAAGCTATTCATGTCATTGCCTGCGTTAAAGGCATAGCCAATCAGGTAAAAGATTGGCAGGTAGAGGACAAGAAAGACCAGTCCCAGATAAAGGTTGGCAAATTTTTTCATCGTTCTCTCCTTTCCTTGGTCACCCACATGGTGATGAACATGGTCAGGATGAGAATCACACCAATGGTTGAACCCATACCGTAGTTGTCATTGGTCAGGAAGTTCTGCTCAATGGCTGTCCCAAGAGTGATAACGCGGTTTCCACCGATCAAACGGGTCAACATGAAGAGACTCAGACTGGGGATAAAGACCGACTGAACCCCACTTCTCACCCCATTCATCGATAGAGGGAAGATGACATGGCGGAAGGTCTCCCACTTGGTCGCACCGAGGTCGTAGCTGGCATTGATGAGATTGTTATCCATATCATCCAAGACATTGAAAATAGGCAAAATCATAAAGGGAAGCTCGATGTAGCTTGCGACAAAGATAAAGGAAAAATCCGTAAAGAGCAACTGCTGCGAACCAATTCCAAGAAATTCCAAGAATTGGTTAATAGAGCCATTCTGACCAAAAATCCCAATAAAGGCATAGGCTTTAAGGAGCAAATTGATCCAGGTAGGCAGGATAATCAGCATGAGCCAGAGTTGACGGTGCTTGAGACGGGTCAAAAAGAGGGCTGTTGGATAACTGATAAGGAGGGTTACAAAGGTCACAATTCCTGCATAGAACACAGAGTTAAAACTCATTTTGAGATAGGTCAAGTTTTGTGACGCAAAGTAGGATTTATAGTTTTCTAAACTGAACTGGCCTTCGATGTTGAAAAAGGATTGACCGAAAATCAAGACCAAGGGTGCCAACACAAAGAGGGCAATCCAGAGCATGTAGGGCACTACAAAGAGTTTAGAGCTTGTTTTCTTCATCTCTTTCCTCCTCGATTGCATTGATCAGACCTGCTTCTTGCTCTTCGATTTCCACGTATTCTTCGATACGAGCATCGAACTCTTCTTCGGTTTCGTTGAGACGCATGATATGGATGTCTTCTGGCTCAAAGTCCAGACCGATTTCCTCACCAACAATGGCCTTACGAGTTGAGTGGATCATCCATTCGTTTCCAAGTTCGTCATAGGCGATAATCTCGTAGTGAACCCCACGGAAGAGCTGGGTATCCACCTTAACTTGGAGCTTGCCTTCTTCAGGAAGGGTAATGCGCAAGTCCTCTGGACGAATCACAACCTCAACAGGCTCATTTGGCTTCATCCCCCCATCGACCGCTTCAAAGCGTTTACCATTAAACTCAACCAAGTAGTCCTCAATCATGGTACCTGGCAAAATATTTGACTCACCGATAAAGGTAGCAACAAAGTGGTTGATCGGCTCGTCGTAGATATCAACAGGTGTTCCAGACTGAACAATCTCGCCATCATTCATAACGAAAATCCAGTCACTCATGGCAAGGGCTTCTTCCTGATCGTGAGTGACAAAGACAAAGGTAATGCCCAATCGTTGTTGCAGTTCACGCAGTTCGTACTGCATGTCTGTTCGCAATTTCAAGTCCAGCGCTGATAAAGGCTCGTCCAACAAGACCACACGGGGTTGGTTGATGATGGCACGGGCAATGGCTACACGCTGACGTTGTCCTCCAGAGAGTTTACGGATGGAACGTTTTTCATAACCTTCCAACTGAACCATCTTGAGAACTTCCGCTACGCGTTGCTCGATTTCTTTCTTGTCAATTTTACGCAAGCGGAGTGGAAAGGCAACATTTTCAAACACATTCATATGTGGAAACAAGGCATAGGATTGGAAGACCGTATGGACGTCTCGCTTGTTGGTTGGGATGTCATTGATACGGACACCGTCTAGCATGATATCTCCTGTCGTCGCATCCAGTAAACCTGCAATAATGTTTAGGATAGTTGATTTCCCTGAACCAGATGCGCCTAGAAGGGTGTAAAATTTCCCTTCTTCCAACTCAAAGTTGATGTCTTTGAGAACCTTGGTGTTGCTGTCTTCAAAAACTTTAGAGACGTTTTTGAATTCGATAATTGGTTTTTTCAATTGGCATAAATTCCTTCTTTTTCATAGATTAACAGATCAGGGCTCTGTCAGGCCGCCACTACCTCTTGCAGGGAGTAAAACCACCTGCATACATCTTCGCTACCGATAGGCTTTCACCCCCTTTCCATGACATAGCAGCAGCTTTTCAACTACAGCTTCCTACTTGCTTTCACCCAAGATACGAACTTCTCTCTCAAGTGTAACACCTGAGTGCTCCTTGACTTTTTCAATCACAGACTCAATCAAGTCCTCGTAGTCTTTGGCCGTTCCGTCTGCGACATTGATCATAAATCCTGCGTGCTTTTCAGACACTTCTACTCCACCAATACGATAGCCTTTCAAGCCAGCTTCTGAAATTAATTGACCTGCAAAATGCCCTACTGGACGCTTAAAGACCGAACCACAAGATGGATATTCTAAAGGTTGCTTGAGTTCACGTAGATGCGTCAAACGATCCATTTCTTGCTTGATCACCTGATGGGTTCCTGGGGCTAGGGCAAATTTAGCTGACAAGACAACTGCACCAGACTCCTGAATGGCTGAATGGCGGTAACCAAAAGCCAAATCTTTGGCAGACAGGGTCTCGATTTCCCCATCCTTAGTCAAGACCTTACAAGACTGCAAGATGTGGGCAATCTCGCCACCATAGGCACCTGCATTCATAAAGACAGCACCGCCAACGCTCCCTGGAATGCCACAAGCAAATTCAAAACCAGTCAAACTATGACGAAGGGCAATGCGAGTTGTTTCAATCAAGTTAGCACCAGCTTCTGCTTCAATGGTATAGCCATCAACGGAAACATTATTGAGCTTGTCACACAAGATGACAAATCCACGAATCCCACCGTCACGAACAATGATGTTACTAGCATTTCCAAGAACCATCCAAGGAATATTTTCTTGGTTGGCAAATTTAACAACGCGCGCCAACTCAAAACGATTTCGTGGAAAGACCAAATAATCGGCCTCTCCACCTACTTTTGTATAACTATAGCTATGCAAGGGTTCCTTAAAACGGATATCAATTCCTTCTAAGATTTCAAGCATTTTTTCTCTTACAGACATGTCACTCTTCCTTTTACAAAATTCATTCCATTATACCATTTTTAAGACCATTTGACGACCCTAAAAAATCTTGGGCTTATTTTAAACAAAAAAGAGGTTCCCCCCTTTTTCTTATGATTTTTTACAAAAGATTGCCTTGGTTCCATAGGCAATCAGAACTAGCTCAAGTGCTAGGACCACTTCAACCAAGACTGGATTGGTCAGCCAACCAACTTGGGATAAAGATGGTGCTAGATCAAAGAAGGCATGTAGACCATAGGCTGCTAGGAGATAAATCCATTTCTTCTGGCGAACAGCTTGGTAAACCCAAACTGTCAAGAGTAATTGGAAACCTAGGGCCAAAATCCGTTCAAATCCAAGCAAATAAATCTGCCACACAGAAAGCGACTGAATGGTTTTCAACATATTTTCAGACAGCAATTGCATGACCTGTGGATTCTGAGTTTGAACTTCCGAAAGAACGATGTAGAGATTAATCAAACTAGTAAGGCCTAGGAAAATCAATTCCAAACCACCATGCCCCAAGCCATAGGCCAAGGCATCTGCCTTTTCCAAACTTCTCTTTTTCTCCAACCATTTGAAGAAAACAAGTCGAGCAGTTTCCTCAAAAAATGCTGCCATGGCTAGGCCATAGATGATATAGACAAGCGGATAGTCTTGCAAGAGGGCAATACTGCCGTCTTTTTGAGGATGCAAAACCAAGATATGCACCAGTTTTTCCAAAATCTGTGAAGAGACAAAGAAGGCGACAGCCCCCAAACCCAAGACAGCTAGATTGATATGGTATTTCTTTTTGGCATACCAAATGCTTCCTAGCAAGAAAGCCAGTAACAGCACCATGGTAATGATAATATGAATGGTCATTTTCTTCTCCTATTCTGCCTTTTCAATATCTTTTCTCATCTCTTCAACATTGAACTTAGCAAACAAGTATTGACGATCTTGGACTGGAAAACGTTGATCCAACTGGTCAACAGCTCCCACCTCGATAATCCCTTCCTTGATGACAAAGTCCATGACATGTCCACCGAAGGTCAAATCATCTGATATAAAGTGCAGATGGTAGCCAGCCACACTGACCCCATGGAAAATCTCAGGCGTCCAGAAACCAACGATGGTTCCCGCCACATTGTCGCGACTATATTCAGGTTGATGGGTTGCGACCTCAGCAAACTTGGTATCTGGTGTTGACTTAGGAATCATGCGCACATGCATATGCGAAAATTCCCCCCGAATCTTGATAGAGCGGAAAAGATTTTCCCCATCATAATAAGACTCAATCCGTTCTTCCAATTCCTTGTCTGTCATCTCAAACCGCTGGCGGAAAATAACTTCTGCCTGATGTGGTACTACTGCAGCGTAAGGAATAAGGGCATCTGGTGACACTTCTACAATTTCCGGTTGCTCTCCTGAGCCTTTGGCCTGATAAGCCTTGCCATCTAAGACAATCAATTCCCCATCAATAGAATCCAAGGTTCCCAAACCAAGGTCACCATGCTCTAGCAATTCTCCCACTGTCATGGTACCACCATAAAGGCCAGCCATCAAGGCTCCAAGGGTATTGTATTGAAATAATTTCACTGGTTCCTGCACGTTCTTATCCATTCACTTTCTTGTCTGTTATTCTATAAATGTTACTCCTAAGTATACCACATTTGCCCCTAGATGTGAACGAGAGAAACACCTTAGACATTGCCAAGAAGGAAAAAAAAGGGTACAATGTAACAAAATCAAGGGAGGTCTGGAATGAAGAAACAAAGCAAGTACCAAGAGGTTGTTTCCTATCTAAAGAACGGTATCGAGTCTGGGCGATTTCCGACGGGTAGTCTGAGATTTTGACAGAAACAAAACTTGAACTAGCACAACAACCCCTAAGGAACACACTTCCCTAGGGGTCACTTTTTATTTAACTAAATCATTATTTATTTTTTGTTCCTAGTAAACATAAATATTGTATTAATAATTGCAAAAATAAATGCAAACAAAAGGATTTTCCAAAGGATAAATTTTTGTAACACTAAATATGCATATACAAATCCAATCAAAAAGCTAATAATCCCATCCTTTATTAAAAAGTTTTTATCACGCATTATTCCATACCACATTGAATTCCCTAAAAAGCCAATTGACCAGCAATGATATAAATATTTGTTTTAAGCCTATTAACTTTAACAAATCTTAGTACCACTTTAGCTAATTCTGACCAAGCCTTTTTCTACGCATACCTAACAGTTAGCGAAACATTGGTCATAGCAAAAAATTCTTCTCGTATTTTTCTCGCTATACATCCTCCCATCTCATCCCAAGGGACTCTGTCATAGAGATTATTAATATTAGTTTCTAATTCATTTTCCGCATGAGCAATATCTTTTTGAGAAAAGTTTTTATAAACATATTCAATAAATTTTTTTCATTAACTCCATTTCTAAACATTTGTTCAAGAACATTGGCTACATCATCGATTTGTTTTTGTTCTTAGGTACTAATTTCAGAAACTTCCGTAGTAGTTACATCATCAGCAAATACTCTAACAGAAGCTATAGAAGGAGACATAATAGAAAATAGTGATAATACAACAGGAGCTGAAGTTACAATTTTTTAAAATTTCATAAAAAACACTCCTTTCAAGTCACAAATGTATATTACTGATAAGGAGTAGACAGAGTTCTATATAACCCCTCAAAACCTTTATTTTAAAGGCTTTGTAATTTATTGAAGAAAAAATGTAGAGACAAATGTAGAGACGATTAAGTAGATAGTTCAGCTATTTTATCTAAATAAATATTTACTGCCTCTAATTTCTTCTTCGGTGCTAACTCGGCGTATGTATCCATAGTTGTGTTGATAGATTTATGTCCCATACGAACTTGTAGTTCTTTCCAGTTTGCCCCAGCATTTAACATCATTGAAGCATGAGTATGTCTGAAAATATGGAAACCGTAATCAGGTAAGCCAAGAGAAGTTAGTCGTTTTTTTAAAGTAGCACGTTCGTTTCTATCGCACATATAATTTCCATAAATCGTTGGAAAGATTAACTTGGATTGAGGTAGACCTTGTTTTTTGAAATAGTTATTCATTTCTGTGTAGAAATCCCTAAGGTCAGTGAGAGTAGAGTTTGGAACGGGAACCTGACGATTACCAGAATCGGTTTTTGCGGTTGGTTTACAAATCATACATCCTTTAGTACCAAGTTTCTTATTGGCACTTTTCCACATCAATGTTTTATTTACAATAATTTCATTGTTTGTGAAATCCAAGTCATTTATTTCTAATGCTAGAAGTTCATTGATTCGCAATGCAGAAGCGAGTAAGGAATTGCAGATGGTAATAAATCGTCGATTAGCTCTGTTATTAGGTAAAGTTTTTAAGAATGCTAACCATGTTTTTAATTCTTCATCATGTAAGACCATAGTTCTACGAGAAGCTAATTTAGGCTTTGGAGGGATTTTAATAGTTTTCACTGGGTTTTTAGTTAATCCAAAATGTGTGATGCCAAAATCGAAAATATCACTAAGTTTGTGAGTGACTGCTCCAAAGTCTTTTGCACTACCTTTTTCAGCACGTTTTTTCCCTGATTCAATCGATGTTCTAGCTTTTTGGGCGAGATTGTTAACCCATCTTTGAATATCGGCAGATGTGATTTTTTCAGGAATGTAATCCCCGAATGCAGGGATGATGTAATTATATACGTATCCCTTCACTCTATTGATTGTATTATGAGAAGTAACCCAAACTTGATAATTATTGAACCATTCTTCTGCAAGTTCAGAAAAAGTGGATAATTGTTTATCTTCTTTCCTCGTTCCACCTGCTTTTTCAAAATTAACTCTAGCCGTTAGGATTTTACGGTCAAGTTGCCGTAGTGTTTTAGCTGTTATAGACGTTGTTACTTGTTTGCCTGTTTTTTCATCGATACCTAAGTAAAGGCCTCGTAAAATATAACTAACCTCTCCGTTTGAATTTGTTTTTTTAATAACTTTTTTGTTATTGTAAGTTATAGTTTCAGATGTCATAATGCCCTTTCATTATACGGATATAAAATAAAAAGGCTAAAATAGAACATTTTCTATACATAACAGACAGTTCTATTTTAGCATAATTCATGTTATTTCTCTAAGAATTGGAGAACATTTTCAAGTTTATAGTAAACAGTTCTGGTTCCTTCTATAGGTGGTTCCAGTCGTTTTAGTCCTTTCTCTTCCCAAGATTTCAATGTATTCGGAGAAATTTGAAGGAGATTCAACAGGTCTTTTTGGGTATATAGACCACAATAATTGAAGATGTGGGTTTCCTGTTGTAGGATTTGTAAGAGATTTAGTAGTAGGTTTTTAATTTCAAATAGTTCTGAGTTCATTATTGTTATTCCTTTCTTTGAATAGTTGTTTCAAACTGTGTGAAGAAGCTATTAGCACGATGTATTGACTGAGACTCAAAGGGGTTCGTGAAAAAGTTGCTGTCATCTTTTTCGTATTCCCGACTCTCATTGTTATAGTGTGTATAAAAGATATTATCCTTTTCAACTAGTATGGCTGTTTGTATTCGTCGTTCTAGCTGGTCGAAACGGTCAATTCGTTTACTGGTTTGAAAATTATCATACAACTCCTTTGGTGAGTAAGGGCTAGTTATGAAGATTAGTTCAGCGGTTAATGCTTTATCTATATATCTAGAAGGTAAGAAAACATCGAAATTATAAGGGTCTAGAATTTTCAAAAGGTCATCATATCGAAAGCTATCTGGTCGCAGTTCGTCAATAATGATAGTTTCCTGGTTTTGATAACTCTGAAAAGGATCGCGACTTGAGCCTGTTACAAAATAAGAGGTATTTTTATTTTCTGCATAAGTCTTAGCCAGTCTTGTCTTACCAAGTCCAGACTCACCATAGATATAGACTACTTGTTTTGTCTTTTGTTCATACTTCATACGATTCAGGAATTCTCTTCCTAATCTTTCTTGCCTTTTTTCGGCAACAGCTTTAAGTCGCGTACTTGCTTTTGCATATTGACTTCCCGTTAGCTCAGATTCAATCTCTTCTAGAGTTAATAAACCGTCATAAAGCATATCTAGATATTCTCGTATTAGTTCCCCTTCTTTTTTACTTTGGTTTCGCTCTACTTGTTTTCGAATGTTTTCTAATTTTTTAGCAAAATCAAAGTTACTTATTACTTCCGAAATAGGGTACTGATATTTATTTTGAGCATCTTTAGTTTGGTGAACAAGATAACTAAAACCATTATTAGGATGCTTGAAGAATTCTAATCGTTCGATTTGAGAATCTTCACGCTTACCATTTCGTTCATTAATTTCCCAAGCTATGCTATGTGGGCTACGAGCATGTTTGAAATACATCATGAGATGAATATGGGGTTCTACAGTTTCTCCATCTTCATTAACATCTTTATCATGTAAAATGCCTGCCCAGAGTAATGGCTCTAATAGCTTAACGATTCTATCAATTTCTTCTTTCCAATCAGATAAAATAGCTAGTCGCATTTGTTGTGTATACATGATTGCACGCTGTTTAGGGATTTTTTTATTTGTTTTTTTCTCTGAAGACATTTCAAGAATTTCCTTTCGTTTTGTTTTTGGCACATTGGCACAGTTTGAATGCGAGACAATGCCAAGACCAGTCTCGCAGGATTGTTAGTATTAAGGATATTTAGAGTAAGTAGTATCATTGGCACAGTTTTGTAATATAAAAAAATGGTGGAAGGACTTTTTGTCTTTGACAAAGTCCTTCCACCGATTTTAATTGTAAGAGCCTGTTGCTTGATACCAACGACCGTCACTAGGCGCTATGTTGGTAAAGAACAATTCGGGTTCTATAGTGTGTAATTTTGCTTTAATAGCAGGGAATATTTCTTGTACTTTCAAGAAACTTTCGTGATTATTTGGAACTTTCCACCGTAATATAGCCCCATCTTCTGTATAAATCATCGATAAGGTTAACAAAGAACGATTGGCCTTGTTGACGATTGATTTTTGAGTAGAAATCTGTTTATTTTGAGTATCGAGAATAGAATCGGACTCAAAATGGGCAAACTTTCTCAGTTCGTAGGTTGCTCGTAATCCTTTGAGCATGTATTTTATATCACTTTTAAACCAGTGATAAAGGAAAAAAGAGAAAAGTAGTATTGAAAAAATTATCAAAGGATAGAAAAGAAAAACAACATTTTGATAATTAATTTCAATGTTCAGATTCTGTTGAATCAAGATAAGTATAAATATAGGGAAAAAGCTTACTACAGTTCCTATACATAAGATTTTGAATAGATTATACTTGTTTATCATAAGCACCTCTTGTTATAGTATGGGGTGAGGAGTGGCATGATGTTGCTGTCATGTTTTCCATCACTAAATTTGACAATTCCTGTCCCTATTCCGCTAGGAACAACAATATTTTCAATATGAGCGTTTGGCAATAAAAACTGAGTGGTGTTAGTATTTATCTCTCCCAAAATAATAGAACAGTTAATTTGTTCTATAACTGCTAGATTTCCTCCAAATGCGGTAGCATCAAAACGTTGGGAAACTAGGATAAGTGAAACTTTGGTAGCTCTACCTAGAAGAGCCACAGTTCCTAATAGTTGTGCAAACGTATCTCGTGCTTGTTTTGAAGAACCCTGAACAAGAGCAAGTAGCTCATCTATGATAATATATTTGCGTTTTAATGTAGCTTTTGGGTTTTCTAAAAGTATT
Source organism: Streptococcus mitis (assembly GCA_032565555.1). GTDB lineage: Bacteria > Bacillota > Bacilli > Lactobacillales > Streptococcaceae > Streptococcus > Streptococcus mitis_DM. The sequence continues at coordinate 10,131 of JAWHFN010000038.1, forward strand.
TCTTGACGTTCGTAAATCTTATTGATAGCATCCCCCAGAATTTCATTTACTTCTGTGATAAAACTATTTAAGTTAGCCCCTCTTTTCGGAGACAGGACAGACAGATTTAATTCACGACCTAGAGAATAAATATCGGCACGTTTAGGGTCTACTGCTACAATATCGTCAGTTATTTTCCGAATACACCGAATAAGGTATTCTAGGAAATAACTTTTTCCTGAACCAGATGAACCACTGATAGCTAAATGAACAACATCATTTAGATTGATACTAACTTGGTTTGACATGAGCGGAACCCTAATCTCACTAACTTCTTGATTTATAAAATGTTGGATATCAGGAATAGTTAGTCGAGTTGGAATACCATTTACCCAAGGGAAGAAAAAACCTCTAGCAAGATTAGGGTCACCTGTCTTGTAGGGGATAAAAATTGCATTACTTTGTAACATAAGCGTTTTATAAGGGTAAAGGATGCCAGAACAGATATCTGCTATCTTAAAATACAGGTTTTTATCTAAAACATAGGAAACAGGAAGATTGGGAATGAAAAACATTCCCTTATCTTCTGCCTCTAAAGAAATGGAGAAAGAGTTTGTAAAGCTCGTTTCTCCGTTGATATCTAGTGTATTGTTGAGATTGCTTGTAATGAATTTAGCTAATTCATTTTCAGACATAGGCATTTTAATAGGGATAGTCATAAACTACCCCCCCTAAGCTTTGTGAATGCCTGTGGCACGGAAATACGCATTTGATTTAATCTGAATTGCTTCTAATTTATCAAATGCTATTTTCTCACCAATGTTAAATTCAGATAAATCTGGTTTGTTATCTGGAAGGAACTTCACTTTAAAAGGATTATGAGTATCCGTAGCAATCCAAACTTGATAACCGATAACTTTATCTGTCCGCTTATCGTCTTTATATTCATACTGTGTTTCTATTTGCAGTCCTACAATATAAGTTGATTCATTTCCAAGAAGTTTCTCAGCATTTTCTGAGCTATAATAGCTTGATGATTTGACTGTGAATGTCATATTTTTGACCTTTCTTATTAAGGAGGAGAATAATTTTTATTCTACAGGAGTAATAGTTGTATTTAACAACTATATGTTGATTTATCTCATAGTGCCCATCTCTTATATATATATATTTTTTTTTTTTTTGAAATGCCACGCGTGGCGAAGGGAGTTAAGGTCAAATGAGTTTATGTCATCAAAAATTAACAAAAACGTAACATAAAAACACTTGACAAGGTGTTAATTTTTAGGTTATACTCCCTTTAGGGAAATAAGATAAGAGATGGGCAAGAGATAAGAAAAAAATTTTTTTCATAAAGAAAAAGGGGAGTCGGGGCGTAGCCCCGTTAGATAAGTTAGTTTCAGGTATCTGAAACTAACTAGAATGGGTTGTTGCATGAATTTTCATGCAATATTAAAAATGCAAACAGTTAAGTTTTTCTTGGCTGTTTTTTTGTTTTCTAAAAGAAAAAATTAAAGTTTTTCAACTTTAATCTATAGTAATATTCGTGAAAAATAATTGACAAAATCCACGTCAGGTCTTGCCAGGTGTTTCGGATGCCTTTGCCTTGATTACAGCCTCATCATCAGGTGTTTATATTGCCATTTATATCTTGATTATGGTGGCTCACCTTAAATACCGTAAGTCACCAGACTTTATGGCGGATGGCTATCTCATGCCCCACTATCGTTTCCTAAATCCTTTAACTATGCTCTTCTTTGCCTTTGTCTTTGTGACCCTCTTTTTACAAGAGTCTACATTTGTCGGAGCAATCGGCTCAGCTATCTGGATTATCGGTTTCGGTATATACAGCCAGTGGAAATTTAGAAAATAGATTAAGGACTCATCAACTCAGGTTGGTGGGTTTTTCTTTGAAATCAAGTCAAAAAGCACCAGAGTCTAAAGTGACTTTGGTGCTTTGAAGTTATAAACATTTTGCTCTAGACTGATGTTGTTAGTTATTTCTCATCTTCTGTAGGGAATGGAATGCCAGTTTTATTTAGTCGTTTAACTTCTTGGACGAATATGTTTTTAGTTTCAAACATCCATGCTAGTGGGAAAAGGTTGTTCTGGGCATCAATGTAATGAAGAAGAGTATTAGCTCGTTCAATAGCCTTAGGGTTGTTTTGGCGAAGTAGATTGTATACTTCATAGATGTTCAAAAATAATATTGGATGTATTGCAATGTAAGCGGGGGATCTTTGAGATAGTATTAGTTTCAACTTATAGATGAGTTTTTCAGCTTTATCATAGTAGCCATAGCGAGAATATGCTCTAGATAAACTAGCTCCAGAGTTAGCATATCTGAACTCAATAAAATCAGATACATATTTCCTTTCTTCAAGTCCTTTAATAATTAACTTTTCGAGGTATTCAAGGAATTTTAACTCAAAAAATTGGTCCGGAACGTTAAAAAGAAGTTCAATAATAACAAAATCACTAATATACAGAGTATCAATCTTAGAGATATAGTCGATCAAGTAATGAATAGCTTCTACTTCGTCGGGTGTACATTTGTCCAATGTCTTAGTTTCATTTATAGTGACTAATTTTAATGCGTAATAAGTTACGGTATTTCCCCAGTCACTTTTCTTTCCTAGTATTTGTCTAGC
>JAWHFN010000039.1:0-12648 GCA_032565555.1 Streptococcus mitis
AGAAGAAGCTAAAAAAATTACAGGTAATAAAAATCATGGCTATTTAGAAATGGTTCGAAATAAAGCTAATTACCTCCGAAGATACACGCCAATGTTATTGAGGACCCTTTCGTTCAAAGCAACTCCGGCAGCAAATCCAGTCCTCATGGCCCTAACTCAACTAACTGATTTACACAATAGTGGTAAAAGAAAAATACCGGCAGATACTTCTACTGATTTTGTGAGTAAAAAATGGAAAAGCCTTGTTCGGCCAGAAGAGGGGAAAATAGATCGGTCTTACTATGAGTTAGTAGCTTTCACCGAGCTAAAGAACAATATTCGATCAGGAGATATTTCAGTTGAAGGAAGTATGATCCATCGAAATATTGATGATTACTTAGTTGATTTATCTGCTTGTATTGATTCAGAAACTATTCCAGACACGTTTGAGGACTATTTAAAGGATCGGGAAATAATTTTAGATTTACAGCTTCAATTTTATTCGACAGTTGATAAGAGAATTTCAAGAGCAAACCTTAAAAAGTTGGAAAAAGTTACACCTAGCGAAGCAGAAATATATAGAAAAAAACTTTATTCAATAATTCCTAAGATAAGGCTTAGTGATCTTTTAATTGAGGTGGACAGTTGGACCAACTTTTCACAAGAATTTAGTCATGATTCTACAGGGAAACCGCCGAGTGAACAAGAAAGAAAAATTATTTTTGCTGCTTTGCTGGGTTTAGGGATGAATATTGGTCTTGAAAAAATGGCCCAATCAACTCCTGGAATTTCTTATTCTCAGTTAGCCAATGCCAAACAATGGCGCTTTTATAAAGAAGCTCTGACTCGTGCTCAATCTGTTTTGGTTAATTATCAGTTAAAGCTTCCTGTTGCAGACTTTTGGGGTGAAGGAAAAACCACTGCTTCAGACGGAATGCGCGTCCCAGTGGGCGTCTCAGCTCTAAAATCCGATGTTAATCCACATTACAAAAGTATGGAAAAAGGAGCTACAATGATTCGATCAATAAATGATAGGCATACGACTCATCATATCGAGGTTGCTTCAACTAATACAAGGGAAGCTACTCATACCCTTGATGGCCTACTTTATCATGAAACAGATCTAGATATTGAGGAACATTTTACTGATACAAATGGGTATTCTGATCAGGTGTTTGGAATGACCGCATTACTAGGCTTTGATTTTGAACCTCGCATCAGAAATATAAAAAAATCACAATTATTTTCTATCAAATCACCTTCCTACTACCCTAACTTATCAGAAGATATAAGCGGAAAAATCAATGTAAAAATTATTGAAGAAAACTATGATGAAATTAAACGAATCGCCTATTCGATTCAAACAGGAAAAGTATCTAGTTCTTTACTATTAGGAAAGCTAGGCTCATACGCACGTAAGAATAGAGTAGCTCTTGCACTGAGAGAACTAGGTCGCATTGAAAAGAGCATTTTTATGATAGATTATATTACAGATAGTGAGCTACGGCGAAGGATCACTCATGGACTAAATAAGACAGAAGCGATTAATGCTTTAGCTAGAGAACTATTTTTTGGGCGACGCGGAAAATTTATGGAGCGCGATATTCGCCGACAACTTCAAAGTGCTAGTGCGCTTAATGTGTTAATAAATGCAATAAGTATATGGAACGCCGTCTACTTACAAGCAGCTTATAATTATCTCGTCAAAATAGATCCCGAAGTAACTAAGTATATGAAGCATGTATCTCCTATTAATTGGGAGCATATCACTTTTCTTGGAGAGTATAAATTTGACTTGTTATCTATTCCTAAACACTTAAGAGAATTGAATATAAAAAATAAATAGGCCTTGAAACATTGGTTTAGTGGGAATTTGTACCCCTTATCGATACAAATTCCCACTAAGCGCTCGGGACCCCAGGTAAGAAAAATTCATCAACAGAAACATGAAGTAACGATACAAGGTCATAAAGAACTTGTATGCTGGGGTGTTGCCCTTTATTTTCAATATTAGTTAAGTACCGTGGGTCAATTTCAATCAATGCTCCCACTTGTTCACGAGTTAAACCTCGTTTCAATCGAGCTTCTTTAATGGCTAAACCAAAGGCTCTAAAATCATATTTATCTTCTTTTTTACGCATAGTAGACCACCTCTATACATTTTATTGTTCCTACTGAATTAAAAACAGGTATAGAAAAACGTGTTATATGGTTTATAGGTTTATATTTAATAAAAAGCACTACTAAACGCCAATAAAAAAAACCGTTATATGGTAGTGCTATTTACGCTGTTAAAATATTGTATATTACTTCCAAATGGCGGTTTGTTGGAGGTCAACGTCGCCATGAAGTACATCATATACAATAAATTTCCTTACATTGGGTTCTTGTCAAAAAAAGTCGTCTATCTGCAATAGATAAGTACGTCCACCAATGTGGTTTTATAAATCATATAGATAGAATAACAGAAGCATGTAAACAGAGAAATAAATCTGTTTATATGCTTTTTTGGCTATTCAGAACTTTTTTACAAAGTTTATTTATCAGTAATGCAACAAATCCCCCTTTCACATTGGGACTAAGAGTGAAAGGAGATAAACGAGCAAGGCTCACTTCCTTTCCTAGACAGAAAGGGGGTGAGAAACATGAAACCATCTTCTTTTCAGACCACAATAGAAAATCAGTTTGACTATATCTGTAAACGTGCTATGGAAGACGAGCGAAAGAATTATATGCTTTATCTTTCAAGGATTGCAAAGCGTGAGGTGTCCTTTTCGGATGTTGGCGATTATCTTGTTAGCCAGTTTGCGACAACAGATAACTATTCAACTGACTTTCAGATTTTTACACTCAATGGGTTATCAGTAGGCGTTGAAAATGATTTGTTGAGTGAAGCATTACGTGAGTTGCCAGACAAGAAACGTGAAATTCTACTGCTGTTTTACTTTATGGACATGAGCGATTCAGAAATTGCAGACCTGTTGAAATTGAACCGTTCTACTGTCTATCGGCATAGAACCAGTGGACTAGCCTTAATTAAAAAGTTTATGGAGGAATTTGAAGAATGAAAACACAATATCCTATGATTCCCTTTCCTCTCATTGTAAAGGCAACAGATGGCGATACCGAAGCGATTAACCAGATTCTACATCATTACAGAGGGTACATAACGAAGCGTTCCCTACGACTTATGAAAGATGAATATGGCAATCAAAGTATGGTCGTTGATGAAGTCTTACGTGGAAGAATGGAAACCAGACTGATTACAAAGATTTTGTCATTTGAAATTAAGTAATATCCTCTCTCCTTTCGTGGAAGCGTGCTAAACCATTCCACGCTTCCCGAACAGGGAGGTTTGTTATTCCACCAAAGCATATTGAGCTTTCAATGTGTTTTGATAGGCTAACGAGCCATTGTTCTTTGAAAACTGAATAAAAGTAATCGAATACGTTTCGATAAGAAAAGAGCCAACGGAACTAACCGCCATGACCTATCTTATAAAGATAGCGAGCGATTCATGTTAGTGATCCGAGAAGCAATCTTTAGCAGGATTGCCTGCAACGACATTCTTATCGTGATAATGATACTCCCATACAGTCAATAGTCCGAGCGTGATAAAACCGTCGCAGGCAATGAGTATGGCTACATGAGAACCATGCAGGGGTGGAACTCCCGTGAGCTTTGCTAAAGCTGTTCGATTGCTGGTAAAACAACTTTTATGAAATCCAAATAAGTGATTTGGAAAGGAGGATTTTATGAAGCAGACTGACATTCCTATTTGGGAACGTTATACCCTAACCATTGAAGAAGCGTCAAAATATTTTCGTATTGGCGAAAACAAGCTACGACGCTTGGCAGAGGAAAATAAAAATGCAAATTGGCTGATTATGAATGGCAATCGTATTCAGATTAAACGAAAACAATTTGAAAAAATTATAGATACATTGGACGCAATCTAGCGTCGCCAAAGGGTCTTGTATATGATAAAATAGTATTAAGTCGTATCAAGGCTCTTTCCATAAAGGAAAGGAGCAAATGCCATGTCAGAAAAAAGACGTGACAATAAAGGTCGAATCTTAAAGACTGGAGAGAGCCAACGAAAAGACGGAAGATACTTATACAAATATATAGATTCATTTGGAGAACCGCAATTTGTTTACTCGTGGAAACTTGTGGCTACAGACCGAGTACCAGCAGGAAAGCGTGATTGTATCTCACTTAGAGAGAAAATCGCAGAGTTACAGAAAGACATTCATGATGGTATTGATGTTGTAGGAAAGAAAATGACACTCTGCCAGCTTTACGCAAAACAGAACGCTCAAAGACCAAAGGTTAGAAAAAACACTGAAACTGGACGCAAATATCTTATGGATATTTTGAAGAAAGACAAGTTAGGTGTAAGAAGTATTGACAGTATTAAGCCATCAGACGCTAAAGAATGGGCTATTAGAATGAGTGAAAATGGTTATGCTTATCAAACCATCAATAACTACAAACGTTCTTTAAAGGCTTCATTCTATATTGCTATACAAGATGATTGTGTTCGGAAGAATCCATTTGACTTTCAACTGAAAGCAGTTCTTGATGATGATACTGTCCCTAAGACCGTACTAACAGAAGAACAGGAAGAAAAACTGTTAGCCTTTGCAAAAGCTGATAAAACCTACAGCAAAAATTATGATGAAATTCTGATACTCTTAAAAACAGGTCTTCGTATTTCAGAGTTTGGTGGTTTGACACTTCCAGATTTAGATTTTGAGAATCGTCTTGTCAATATAGACCATCAGCTATTGAGAGATACTGAAATTGGGTACTACATTGAAACACCAAAGACCAAAAGTGGCGAACGTCAAGTTCCTATGGTTGAAGAAGCCTATCAAGCATTTAAGCGAGTGTTAGCGAATCGAAAGAATGATAAGCGTGTTGAGATTGATGGATATAGTGATTTCCTCTTTCTTAATAGAAAGAACTATCCAAAAGTGGCAAGTGATTACAACGGCATGATGAAAGGTCTTGTTAAGAAATACAATAAGTATAACGAGGATAAATTGCCACACATCACTCCACATAGTTTGCGACATACATTCTGTACCAACTATGCAAATGCAGGAATGAATCCAAAGGCATTACAGTACATTATGGGACATGCTAATATAGCCATGACGCTGAACTATTACGCACATGCAACATTCGATTCTGCAATGGCAGAAATGAAACGCTTGAATAAAGAGAAGCAACAGGAGCGTCTTGTTGCTTAGTAGTACAAATGAATTTACTACTTATTTACCACTTCTGACAGCTAAGACATGAGGAAATATGCAAAGAAACGTGAAGTATCTTCCTACAGTAAAAATACTCGAAAGCACATAGAATAAGGCTTTACGAGCATTTAAGAAAATATAAAAAGATAATTAGAAATTTATACTTTGTTTCAAAGAAAAAAGATAGTAAACGCTTTCACACTCCAACTAAATATTGTATAATAATTATATTCAATATTACGTCACTAACAGATGAAAAAAGGAGGTTTTAGCATGAAAAAAATCATCTTCATCAAAACCATTGAGCTCCTTGCCATCGATGGAATTATGCTGGCATTTTTGACATTTAAAGAGGGGCTCACTTGGGATTGGATTTTAATTTATAGTGGTTGGCTCATTTTCTTTCACCCTGTGCTATTGGCCTATCTTTCAAACCAGCTTTGTGACCACTTTAGTCACCTCTATTCCCAGATTAGACCAAAATTCTGGCATTTTGCCTTACAAATCCTTCTATGGGATAGCCTGATGATTCTCTCCTTGATATGTTTGAGTGGTGTGCCACTTCTCCTTCAGGGAACTCTCCTAATCCTAGGACATCTCATCTCTTCCTATCGCATAAGCCAAAGACTGAAAAGAGACTTCCCAAAAGCCTATCAAGAAACGATTTCATTTTGGAGTATTTTATGATAGATGAGAAAAACCAAGCCGACTGGGCTTGGTCTTTCTTATCTATTTTTAGTATCTAGGATAATGGTAACTGGTCCGTCATTGACCAGCTCAACTTGCATATCCGCTCCAAAGATACCTGTCTGAACGGGTACTTCTTGCGCTAATTTTTGATTGAAAGCGTCATAGAAGTCTGATGCCATATCAGGCTTGGCTGCACCTGTAAAGGCTGGACGATTGCCTTTCTTAGTATCCGCAAAGAGGGTAAACTGAGAAATAGAAAGGAGTTCTCCTTCAATATCTTTGACAGACAGGTTCATCTTGCCTTCTGCGTCTGAAAAAATCCGCATATTGACAAGCTTTCTCACAGCATAGTCCAAATCTTCCTCTTGGTCCTCTGGTCCAACACCAACCAGCAATAAGAGGCCTTGGTTGATTTTCCCCTGCACCTGACCTTCGATACTTACTTGGGCTTTTGTAACCCGTTGGATAATGATTTTCATAATAGCCTTTCTAGTAAGAGCTAGGGCAATTAACCGTTAGTCCGTTTGACAGAATAGACTTCTGGCACACTCTTAATCTTATCTACGACAGTAGTCAGTGTAGAGAGGTTGGCAATGCCGAAGGACACATGGATATTAGCAAATTTCATATCCTTGGTTGGTTGGGCGTTGACCGTTGAAATATTCTTGGTTGTGTTTGAAAGAACTTGCAGTACATCGTTCAATAATCCTGTACGGTTGAGGCCGTAAATATCGATATGGGCCATATACTCCTTATTTGAGCTAGAGTACTGGTCTTCCCATTCCACATCAAGGAGACGTTGCTCATAGTTTTCTTGGGCACGCAGGTTCATACAGTCCACACGGTGAATAGCCACACCACGCCCCTTGGTAATGTAGCCAACAATATCGTCACCCGGAACAGGATTACAACACTTGGCAATCCGCACTAGGAGACCAGAGGCTCCTTCAATGACCACACCACCCTCATGCTTGACCTTGAGGGTTTCTTTGTTTTCAACCTTGATCTCGCCACCTTTGACAAGTTCTTCTGCTTCCGCCTTAGCCTTGGCACGCTCTTCTTCACGGCGTTCCTTTTCAGTCAGACGGTTAAAGACGGTAATAGCACCGATTTCTCCAAAACCGATGGCCGCAAAGAGGGATTCTTCTGTCTTGTAGCTAGTCTTTTGTAGAACTTGGTCCATGTGGCGCTTGTCCATGAATTTATTGGCCACATAGCCATTTTCTTGGAACTGAGCCATCAGCATTTCACGACCCTTGTTGACAGACAATTCCTTATCTTGATTTTTAAAGAACTGACGAATCTTGTTACGAGCCTTGCTGGTCTTGACCATATTGAGCCAATCACGGCTCGGTCCAAAGGAGTTAGGGTTGGTGACAATTTCAACCTGATCCCCTGTCTTGAGCTTGGTTGTCAGTGGAACCATACGGCCATTGACCTTGGCACCAGTTGCTTTTTCCCCGACTTTTGTATGGATTTCGTAGGCAAAGTCAATCGGTCCTGAATCTTTTGGAAGGGAACGGACAGCTCCATCTGGGGTAAAGACGTAAATCTCCTCAGCCAAATAGTTTTCCTTGACAGAGTCCACAAATTCCTTGGCATCATCAGCCTGGTCTTGAAGCTCCATCATCTCCTTGATCCAGTTCATCCCAATAGCCGATTCCTTGCTGTTGACCTGACCTTTGATGCCTTTTTTATAAGCCCAGTGAGCCGCAACCCCGTACTCAGCCACCTCATGCATGGCCTTGGTCCGAATTTGGAATTCGATCGGGCCTTTTGGTCCATAAACCGTCGTATGGATAGACTGATAACCATTGGCCTTGCGGTTAGCAATGTAGTCTTTAAAGCGACCAGGCATGGGTTTCCAAAGCTCATGCACGTAACCAAGCATGGCATAAACATCACTTTGGGTATCCAAAATACAACGAATGGCAATCAGATCATAGATTTCCTCAAACCGTTTTCTCTTATCCTGCATTTTGCGGAAAATCGAGTAAATATGCTTGGGACGACCATAAATCTTCCCTTTCAAGTGACGATCCGTCGTATATTCCTCTAATTTTGTGACTACCTCATCCACCAAGGCTTCACGCTCTCTGCGCTTTTCCTTCATCATATGGGTAATCTTGTAAAACTCTGTCGGATTGAGATAACGGAAAGACAGGTCTTCCAATTCCCATTTGACACTGGAAATCCCCAAACGGTGGGCAAGTGGGGCATAGATTTCCATAGTTTCTTTGGAAATACGCTCCTGCTTGTCTTTTCGAAGGTGTTTCAGGGTTCGCATATTGTGCAAGCGGTCAGACAGTTTGACCAAGATAACACGGATGTCCTCAGACATGGCCATAAGCATCTTGCGATGATTTTCCGCTAATTGTTCCTCGATTGATTTGTACTCGACCTTACCAAGCTTGGTAACCCCATCTACGATTACCCGTACATCAGGACCAAACTCCCTTTCCAAATCGTCCAAGGTCGCATCTGTATCTTCCACCACATCATGCAAGAAACCACAAGCTACCGTTACAGCATCCAGCTTGAGTTTGGCTAAAATACCTGCCACTTGGATAGGGTGAATGATATAAGGCTCGCCTGATTTGCGGTATTGACCACTGTGGCATTCAACAGCATAGACCAAGGCTTTATGTACAAATGCAACATCCTCTTCCGTTAAATATTCTTTGGTTAAAGCGACAACTTCTTCGCCTGTTAAATTCACTTCTTTCGGCATCTCTACTCTCCAATTCTTCCTACCATTTTATCACTTTTTTAAGAATATGAAAACTAGATTGGAACAGAATAAGAAAAAAATAATTCAGAATTGCTTGATAATTCTGAATTATTGGTCTATAATATATTACGAAGTTAGATTTTAAACTTAGGTGATAGAAGGAGAGATAGAAGAACGGAAACCATATTGTAACCGAAAGACTTTCTGACTTCCCCAATTCCATTGAATATACGAAAGATAAACGGTGGAACTCGTGTCACATACACTGGTACCTTGACTGGATTTTGGAATTAAAATCCTCAAGATACTTTCTTTTATCCTTTAGTTTATAAGGAGAACACCTATGAAAAAAACTGCTATTTCTATCTTTGCTCTCCTAGTGTTAGGAGTTAGTTGCCTGTTCCTATTCAGCCAACAAAGCTATAAAAAAACAGTCGTTCAATACTATGCTAACGACCAGAACCTGCCCAATAGGATAACTTATAGTGAATATAGCGATAAACGAGAAGCCAACTACGGTGGCACTCTAAACATCACATCTATCAAACAAGCTAATGACGGAGTTTATGCAACCTATGAAGGGCAATTGACACCTCTCCAATATTGATAAATTGATAACCAGCCTGTCTTCATCCAGTCATGCTGGTTTTTAAGTTCATTTTAAATCCTTACTTATTCTTCCCAACTGTGCTATACTTAATTTAGTACATTCTTTGAGATTGGAGCTAGTATGAAAATCCATAAAACCGTGAATCCTGTTGCCTATGAAAACACCTATTACCTAGAAGGCGAAAAGCACCTCATCGTTGTCGATCCTGGTAGCCATTGGGAAGCCATTCGTCAGACAATTGAGAAGATCAACAAACCGATCTGTGCCATTCTATTAACCCACGCCCATTATGACCATATCATGAGTCTGGACTTGGTGCGCGAGACTTTTGGCAATCCTCCTGTCTATATCGCAGAGAGCGAAGCCAGCTGGCTCTACACTCCTGTCGATAATCTCTCTGGCCTCCCTCGCCACGATGATATGGCAGATGTGGTCGCAAAACCTGCAGAACACACCTTTGTCTTTCATGAGGAATATCAGCTGGAGGAATTTCGTTTCACCGTCTTACCAACACCAGGACATTCTATCGGTGGTGTTTCCCTAGTCTTTCCTGATGCTCACCTAGTCTTGACAGGAGATGCCCTATTCCGTGAAACCATTGGTCGGACACATTTGCCAACTGGTAGTATGGAACAACTCCTTCAAAGTGTCCAAACCCAGCTCTTCACCCTGCCAAACTACGATGTCTATCCTGGACATGGACCTGCCACGACTATCGCCCACGAAAAAACTTTCAATCCATTTTTCTAATAAGATGATGACAATCGAAATTTAAGTAAACTATCCAGCAAATCTTTCTATTACAAAAGGCATCCAATCAAGGTTTTCACACCTGATTGGATGCCTTTTTCTGATGACTAGATTTTTTGCCTTACCATATAATCACGCGCTCTTCTGGCGAACGCCACATACCGTCTCCTTCTTTGACATCATAGGTTGTAAAGAAATCATCGAAGTTTGGTACTTGTACATTGACACGGAGTTTGGCTGGCGCGTGCACATCGACGCTGGCCAAAAGTTTCATAAATTCTGGGCGACCTTTCATGCGCCAGATGCGACCGAAGTTGTAGAAGAATTCTTCTGCTGAGAAGTCTGGTTCTCTCTTAGCTGCTTCAAGCGCTGCTGCGATTCCTCCCAAGTCAGCTACGTTTTCTGACACAGTCAATTTACCATTAATGGTTGCTCCATAAGAATCCTGTCCATCAAATTGGTCAATAACTTTTTGTGTTTTCTCCTTGAAGGCAGAATAGTCGCTCTCTGTCCACCAATCCTTGAGACTACCATTTTCATCAAAGGAAGCTCCGTTGGTATCAAAGGCGTGGGAAATTTCATGGGCAATAACTGCCCCAATACCACCGTAGTTAGCAGAAGATGACTGATGCAAGTCATAGAAAGGTGCTTGCAAAATGGCCGCTGGGAAGACAATTAGGTTCTTCTGTGGATTGTAGTAAGCATTGACCATATGAGCAGGCATACCCCACTCCTTGTAGTCTACAGGCTGGTTCCACTTGCTCCAACTGTGCTTGATTTCCACACGCGCAAAGGCTAGAGCATTGTCAAAAAGGCTAGCCGTTTCATCCACTACCTTGTCCTTATAGCGTGCTGGTAATTCTTCTGGGTAACCGATATAAGGCTTGATGACATTGAGTTTGACGATAGCCTTGTCACGAGTTTCAGGAGTCAACCAGTCATTTTTAGCCAAACGTTCCTTATAGACATCAATCATAGTTGCCACTTTTTTCTCTACGTCTGCCTTAGCTTCTGGAGAGAATTTTTCATGGGCATACCAGAGACCCAAGGCTTGTTTGAAAGGCCCTTGTGCTAGCTGGTAGGCTGCTTTGACCTTGTCTTTGGCTTCTGGAACTCCTGAAAGCGCACGGCTATAGGCACCTGACAAGACACGGATTTCTTCTGTTAAATAGCTGGTTGAGAGATTGACAACACTTAAAATTAAGGTTGCCTTGAGGAGAGGCCATGCCTCTTCACTATAGAATTGGTCTGCTGCTTGCCAGAAGCGTTCCTCATCTACAATAACCTTGTCTGGTACTTGTCCAAGAACGGCTTGGAAAAAGTCATCCAGAGGTAGGGCAGGCGCGAATTTCTTGAAATCTTCGTAAGCATATGGATGGTAGAGTTTAGCATACTCTGAACTTTCTTCATTAGAGAGCACCACTGCCGCAACTCGACGGTCCAATTCTAGTCTTTTTTCTAGCAAATCTTCAATTTCTTCATCAGAGAAATCATATTTCTTGAGGAGATTTGAGCTGCTTTCTTTCCAAAGAGTCAAGAGCTCTTCACGCTGAGGATGGTCTTCAGCATAGTAGGTCGTATCTGGCAGGATTGTGCTTGGAGCACTAGCCCATAGAACATTGATTCTAGCATCCATAAAGTCTGGTGATACACCAAAAGGAAGGAAGTTTGGTTTTCCTGCAAGTTCAAACTCTGCTAGTCTAGCTGTGAAATCCGCAAAAGTCTCCAATTCTTGGAACTCTTTAAAAAGAGGCAAAACAGGTGTGATACCGTCAGCTTCTCTCTTATTAAAATCACGAACTAGGCGGTGATATTTGACAAAGTTTTCCAAGATAGCATCCTCAGGCACCTCTTCACCTGCCAACCACTTGTCTGTTGTCGCCAACATCAAGTCTTCGATTTCCTGGTCTAAATCAACAAAACCTCCCGTTTGAGACTTATCTGCTGGGATTTCAGCCGTCTTCTGCCATTCTCCATTGATTGCATCATAAAAATCATCTTGATAACGTGTCATCTTGTTCTCGCTTTCATTTTTTTAAGTTATTGCTAGCTTAACAAAAATTGCTTGGGAATGCAATTAAAAATGAACTTTCTTTTTCCATCATTTTTCAGTTATTATTTAATTTTTTCAAAAATTAACTTGACTTAATTTTTTTTTTAAGGTATATTAAGAGACAGGAGGAATACAACTGTATGATACGTATCGAAAACCTCAGTGTCTCCTACAAAGAAACGTTGGCACTTAAGGATATTTCACTAGTGCTCCACGGACCAACAATTACCGGAATCATTGGTCCAAACGGTGCTGGAAAATCAACATTATTAAAAGGTATGCTGGGAATTATCCCTCATCAAGGTCAGGCATTTCTCGATGACAAGGAAGTTAAAAAATCCTTACACCGAATTGCCTATGTCGAACAAAAGATCAATATCGACTACAACTTTCCCATCAAGGTCAAGGAATGTGTCTCGCTAGGACTATTTCCCTCTATCCCTCTCTTTCGAAGTTTAAATACTAAACATTGGAAGAAAGTGCAAGAGGCCCTTGAAATCGTCGGCCTAGCTGACTACGCTGAACGTCAAATCAGTCAACTGTCTGGAGGTCAGTTCCAGCGGGTCTTGATTGC
>JAWHFN010000040.1:0-12598 GCA_032565555.1 Streptococcus mitis
CACTTGTCAAGTAAAAACATGACAACTAAAGAGCTATAGGAGATAAGGTAAACCTAGCGACGCGATGAACGCTGACTTGTTTGGTTTCGATTACTCTCTTCCTCTTGTTTTTTCTTTTCTTCTTCTAAACGTTTACGTTCTTCTTCCTGTTTTTTCTCAGCTTCTTCGGCCTCTTTTTTAGCTTTTTCTTCTGCCTCCATAATTAATTTATCCGCTACAGTATAACTGTAGATTCCAGCTTCCATATCGACCACACTTGGTTCTGATAATTGAGGCTTAATCTTACTATAATAAGGCAATTTCTTACTCATTTCAGAAAGAGGAACCAAGACTTCGTCCGAATCATTCATGGTTAATCGAATTAAATTGGAAGTTACCTTGCTTGGGGCTAGTTCCACTTTTTGGATAGCCGCCTTGAGTTCTGGACTAATTTGAGCAAGTTCTGAGACAAAAGCCTTGATTTGTTCGCTGTCATTAAAGAGAACTGATATATAAGTTTCTGGCAGACTGACCAAACTCACAGCACTAGTCTCAAGCTGACCACTGGAAAGAATAGGATAATGGTTTTCACCAGAAACATAGTAGGCCACAATATCATATTCCTTAACTTTAATAGTAAACTTGGTTGGAAATTGATAAACAAGCTGAGCTGATTCAACCCAATAGTTAGACTTGATCCGCTCTTCATATTTTTCCTTGTCTAGCAGAAGGTTAATTGTATAATCCGAATCCTGAATGCCTGAAGCCTGTCGGATATCATCAGCCGTAGTTTGCACCGTTCCCTCAACACGGATATCCTTCATGGTCGCATAAGGACTGAGTAAGTAAGCAGAGATAATCAATAAAAGCAGACTTGGAAATAAAATCGTTAGAGCTCGCAAGATATGGAGGCCAGGAATCTTTGCTTTGGCTGGTTTTTCTTTTATAGCCTTTTTATCCTGGTCCTCGTCCTCTTTAGATCCTGATTCTTCTATCTCTTTTTCCTCTTTGTCACCCTCTGAGGATTCTACTTTTTCCTCAGACTCTTCCTTAGCTGATTCTGAGTCTTCATGGTCTGTTTCACTCTCCTGGTCCTCTGATTTCTCAGATTCTTCTCCCATTCGAGCTTGTCTTTCCTTTTCCTTCTCCTCAGCTAGGGCCACCTCTTCTTCAGCCTTCTTTTTTAGATATTCTTGGTTCCGTTTCTGCCATTCTGATAACTCTTTAAATTCTTCGAGGATTTCTTTGCCCTCATTTTTCTTATCTTTTGACATTTACTTTCCTTATGATAAATCTTTTTTCAACAATTGATAAAAATCTGCTAGAGATTTCAATTCCTTAGAAGCCTTCATCTTAGCTTGGTAGTCTTCCTTGTGACTGAGTAAGTGAGAAACCTTCTCTTCCAAACTATCCAAGGTCAAATCGCTTTCTTGAAGCTCTTCTGCATAGCCTTTTTTTACAAAGTAAGCTGCATTTTCAATCTGGTCTCCACGACTAGCTTCACGACCAAGTGGCACAATAACATGCAATTTTGCCATGGCCAAGAGCTCAAAAATCGTATTGGCACCACCTCGTGTCACAACAATATCAGCCAATTCCATCAAGGGTTGATAGAGATTGGTCACATAGTCAACACGAAAGAGATTTTGGCTCAACTCATTCAGGCTAGAATCTCCAGTTAGATTGATAATATTGTAGCGCTCTGTCAGTTCTTTCTTATAGTCTGTCACCAATTGGTTAAAGACACGAGCGCCTGCAGAACCACCGACAAACAATACAGTTGGCAATTTAGGATTAAAGTGGGTTTGGATATCCACCAATTCATCTGGTTCTGAATTTTTTTGGTCTGAAACCTTTGTCACTGCCCCCACATGCTCGACCTTAGACAAACTTGAAGCTTGCTCAAAGGTTGAATACATCTTAGTCGCAAATTTATAGGCAATTTTATTAGCCAAGCCCATAGATAGGTCAGATTCGTGAATAAAGACAGGCACTCCTGACACACGCGCAGCGATAACAGGCGGCACAGAGACAAAGCCCCCCTTTGAAAAAAGGGCCTGTGGACGAAGTCGCAACATGATAAAAAGAGATTGGACAATTCCCCAGCCAACTTTAAAGACGTCCAGCATATTTTGCCAAGAGAAATAGCGACGCAATTTTCCAGTCGCAATAGAATGGAAGGTAACATCCAAACCTGACTTGAGGATTTCTTGGTGTTCGATACCACGCTTGTCCCCGATATAGTGGACTTCCCAACCATCTTCGATGAACTTAGGCATTAACAAAAGGTTAAGGGTCACGTGTCCAACCGTCCCCCCACCTGTAAAGACAATTTTTTTCATATTATTCCTTTAACTCCGCTACTGTGTCGATAAAGAGGTCGCCACGTACTTCAAAGTTAGCATACATATCCCAGCTGGCATTGGCAGGACTGAGAAGAACCACATCTCCTTGAGTCGCAAGCTCGTAGGCCTTGCGGGTCGCATCTGCAATATCAGTCGCATCCACATATGCCACACCAGCCTTGTCTGCTGCCCGTTTAACACGTTCTGCAGACTGACCAAGGATGACCATCTTCTTGAGTCCAGTAATATCTGGCACCAATTCGTCAAACTCATTGCCACGGTCCAAACCACCTGCAATCAAAATGACCTTGCTGTTGTCAAATCCTGACAAGGCTTTTTGAGTAGCCAAGATATTGGTTGACTTGCTATCATTATAGAATTTGACACCCTTGATTTCATCCACAAATTGGAGACGGTGTTTGACACCTCCAAAGGCTGAAAGAGTTTCTTTGATGGTTTGGTTATCCACACCACGAAGCTTGGCTACAGCAATCGTCGCAAGGGCATTTTCCACATTGTGGCTACCTGGAACTCCGATTTCATTCGCTGCCATGACCACTTCCCCATGGAAGTAGAGTTGACCATCTTCCAGATAAGCTCCATCAACCTTTTCCTGTGTTGAGAATGGTACAACGGTAGCTTGTGTTTTTCTTGCCAATTCTTTTGCCAAGTCTTGATTAAAGTTCAAGACAAGGAAATCAGCCGCTGTCATCTTGTTCTGGATATTCCACTTGGCTGCTACATATTCCTCAAATGATCCATGATAATCGATATGAGTTGGCATGAGATTGGTAATAACCGCAATCTCAGGATGGAATTCTTGAACACCCATCAGTTGGAAAGAAGAAAGTTCCATGACAAGCGTGTCCTTGTCTGACGCAGTTTGTGCAACCTGACTAGCAGGATAGCCGATATTTCCTGATAAAAGACCATGTTGGCCAGCAGCAGTCAAAACTTCCCCAATCATAGTCGTTGTGGTTGTTTTACCGTTCGAACCAGTAATACCAACAATCGGTGCTTCTGAAATCAAGTAAGCCAATTCCACCTCAGTCAAGACTGGAATACCCTTGGCCAAAGCTTTTTCAATCATGGGATTGCTGTATGGGATACCTGGATTTTTCACCATAAGGGCAAACTCTTCATCCAAGAGTTCCAATGGATGGCCACCTGTAATGACCTTGATCCCTTCTTCCAGCAAACTTTGGGCAGCTGGATTGTCCTCGAAAGGTTTCCCGTCATTTACTGTCACAATGGCACCTAGCTTGTCCAACAAACGAGCTGCAGATTCACCTGACTTGGCCAAACCTAAAACAAGGACTTTCTTATTTTTAAATTGATCTATTACTTTCATGTCTCGAACTCCATTTCTACTCTTACTATTTTACCATTTTTATGGAAATAATTCTAAACGAAAATGCTCAGATTCAGCATTCTAACAAACAAAAAGAGAGCCAAAACTCTCTTTTTATCTTCTTTTACTTTTATTAACCGACATGAGGGTAATATCTCGCAAGCTAAAGTATGCTAAGAAGAGCATGGCGATTGCGATAAAGAATTCTGTCGGTAGCTGAAAGATTTGCAGAACAGACAGCATCAGCAAAATCAAAAGTGCTACGAAAGCAAAGACGACAAGGACGATATTAACTGTCCCTTTAATGCTTTCTGGTGTCGCAAATACATAGAGTAGTAATAAGAGGATTCCTATGATTAAATAAACCATCTTTATCTCTTTCTAGCTCTTATTCAGCTGATTTTTTCTTCTTGTTAGCTTTCTCACGCTCTGCCTTGTTAAGGATTTGTTTACGCAAACGAATAGACTCAGGCGTTACTTCCATGTACTCATCGTCGTTCAAGAACTCAAGAGACTCTTCAAGTGTCAAGATACGAGGAGTCTTGATAACAGCCGTTTGATCCTTAGTAGCTGAACGGACGTTGGTCATTTGTTTAGCCTTAGTGATGTTAACTGTCAAGTCGTTTTCACGAGAGTTTTCACCGATAATCATTCCTTCGTAAACCTCAGTACCTGGGTTGACAAAGATCGTACCACGTTCTTCGATAGACATGATTGAGTAAGTTGTAGCCTTACCAGCATCGATAGAAACAAGGGCACCACGGTGACGACCACCAATTTCACCTGGAATCAAAGGCAAGTATTGGTCGAAGGTATGGTTCATGATACCGTAACCACGAGTCATTGACAAGAACTCAGTTGAGTAACCGATCAACCCACGCGCTGGAACAAGGAAGACCAAACGAGTTTGACCATTACCAGTTGAAATCATATCCAACATTTCACCCTTACGTTCAGAAAGGCTTTGGATAACAGACCCTTGGTATTCTTCTGGTGTGTCGATTTGAACACGTTCAAATGGTTCACATTTAACACCGTCGATTTCTTTTACGATAACCTCTGGACGAGATACTTGAAGTTCATATCCCTCACGGCGCATTGTTTCGATAAGGATTGACAAGTGCAATTCTCCACGACCTGAAACTGTCCATTTATCTGGTGAATCAGTTGGGTCAACACGAAGGGAAACGTCTGTTTGCAATTCAGCCTGCAAGCGTTCTTCTACCTTACGAGAAGTTACCCATTTACCTTCTTTACCAGCAAATGGTGAGTTATTAACCAAGAAAGTCATTTGAAGAGTTGGCTCATCGATGTGTAGGATTGGAAGAGCTTCAACTGCGTCTGTCGGAGTGATGGTTTCACCGACAAAGATATCTTCCATACCTGAAACGGCAATCAAGTCACCTGCTTTGGCTTCTTGGATTTCACGACGTTCCAAACCAAAGAAACCGAAGAGTTTAGTAACACGGAAGTTTTTAGTTGTACCATCAAGTTTAGAAAGGGTAACTTGGTCCCCAACCTTAACTGTACCACGGAAGACACGACCGATACCGATACGTCCAACGAAGTCATTGTAGTCCAAAAGTGACACTTGGAACTGCAAAGGCTCATCTGAGTTGTCTACTGGAGCTGGGATATGGTCGATAATCGTGTCAAAGATTGGCGCCATAGTAGCTTCTTGGTCAGCTGGATCATCTGACAATGAAGAAGTTCCGTTGATCGCTGAAGCATACACCACTGGGAAGTCAAGCTGGTCGTCATCTGCACCAAGCTCGATGAAAAGTTCCAAGACTTCGTCCACTACTTCTGCTGGACGAGCTGATGGTTTATCGATTTTGTTAACAACAACGATTGGGACAAGGTCTTGTTCCAAAGCTTTTTTCAATACGAAACGAGTTTGTGGCATTGTTCCTTCGTAGGCATCTACGACCAAGACAACACCGTCAACCATTTTCATGATACGCTCAACTTCTCCACCGAAGTCCGCGTGTCCTGGTGTGTCCATGATGTTGATACGAGTTCCGTTGTAGGCAACGGCTGTGTTTTTAGCAAGGATGGTAATTCCACGCTCTTTTTCGATATCGTTTGAGTCCATAGCACGCTCTGCCAATTCAGTACGTGCATCAAGCGTTTCTGATTGTTTCAATAATTCGTCAACGAGGGTTGTTTTACCGTGGTCAACGTGGGCGATAATCGCAATGTTACGGATATCTTCTCTTAATTTTGTCATGATTTCCTCTATAATATTCAAAATTTATTTTCTAACTGAACGATTATACCATATTTTCAAGTAAATAACATAACTCAAGCAAGTGTAAATGTTTTCACTCTTCTTTTCTTTTCACGTCAAGCCTTTTCAAAGCAAACAACTTATGATAAGATAGGCACAGTATGCGTTTAGATAATTTATTAGCCCAAGAAAAAGTTAGCCGAAAGGCCATGAAACAAGCACTTCTCAAAGGGGAAATTCTAGTCGATGGTTGCCCAGCCCGCTCCCTAGCCCAGAATATCGATACAGGGCTACAAGAACTCCGTTTTCAGGACCGCATCATTCAAGGTTATGAGCACACCTACCTTATTCTTCATAAGCCTGCTGGTGTCGTTACAGCCAATAAAGACAGGGAACTTCCAACTGTCATGGACCTGCTGTCACCTGATATCCAGTCTGACAAGCTCTATGCCGTCGGCCGACTGGATCGAGATACGACTGGCCTCCTCCTCTTAACTGATAACGGTCCCTTGGGCTTTCAGCTCCTCCATCCCCAGTATCATGTCGATAAAACTTATCAAGTTGAGGTTAAT
Source organism: Streptococcus mitis (assembly GCA_032565555.1). GTDB lineage: Bacteria > Bacillota > Bacilli > Lactobacillales > Streptococcaceae > Streptococcus > Streptococcus mitis_DM. Next base: position 6,478 of record JAWHFN010000040.1, read on the forward strand.
GGACTTCTAACACCTGTCCATATCCAAGCATTTCAAAAGGGAATTGTCTTTTTAGATGGTACTGTCTGTAAACCTGCAAGACTAGAGATTCTATCTGCAAGTCCTTCCCTCAGTCAAGCCTCCATCACCATTTCAGAAGGAAAGTTTCATCAAGTCAAGAAAATGTTCCTCTCTGTTGGTGTCAAGGTGATCTCCCTCAAACGAGTTCAGTTCGGTGAGTTTACATTAGACCCAGAACTAACAGAAGGCCATTACCGTCCTTTGAATCCAGAGGAATTGGAAATCATTAAAAATCACTTAGAGAAAAGTGGATAAAACAAAAAAGCTTTATGTTTAAAGCTTTTTGTTTATTGCTTATCTAAAAAATACTGCGACGGCTACAATCCAGTTAAGTACAGAAACCACAAGTCCTACGATGTTGAGAATTTTTTCTGTTTTATAGTCTAGTCCAGATTCTTTTTGGTATGAAAAAGCCAAGACCAATCCTATGATCCCCAAAATCAGGCCTACAATTGGAAATAACAAACCAAGAATAATCGACAAAATACCCACAAAAAGTGGATTTTTCTTCTTTTCTTTCATGTTCTAAGAACTCCTTAAATTTTATACAAATTAATTATACTATAAAACAATAGCTTCATCCTATCATTCGACTAATTTGGAAATAAGGTTAGCCAGTCTTCACTTTTCCTTTCCAAGAATCCAAACCATAAGAAAGGATATAAATCTCAGAAAAACCTTGTTTTTTCAAGTAAAGGGCTGCATTTGTGACACGTTGCGCACGTTGGTTTTCATAAAGAAGGACAGGTTTATCCTTACGAAGGGCTGCAAGACTAGTCTTCAACTGACTTGAAGGAATATTGCGTGCACCAAGGATATGCTTTCTGTGGAATTCTGCTGGATCACGCAAATCAATCAATTGACCTGTACGAATCAAGGCTTCAAACTCCTCATTGTCTACGATTTTAGCCGCACGGCGAATACGAAGATAGTTAAAGCCCATCCATGCCAACATTGCTAGTATAAGTGCCCACAAAATCCAAGTAACCATTAGTTCTTTTCTCCATTTTTCTCAATATAATCCAATTCTACCTTGTGCTCTCTGCGAAGAACCGCTTCTGCTTCTAGATAGTCTAATTTGTCCATCAACCCTGCATCGTAAATCCGAGAGAGTTCCAACTTCATCAGTTCAATATCATATAAGCGTTTTCCCATGTAAACAATAATACCAAATCGTTTGAGGAATTGCTGCACATCATAGAATGTTTTCATAAGACTCATTCTAGCAAAATTTTGTGTTTTTTTCAAGAAGAGACCCACACAATGCTCCTGATTTTCCTATCTTCTTTGGCGATTCTGACGCAAGTGTGGTACAATAAAAACATGAGAATTCAACAATTACATTATATTATCAAAATCGTCGAAACCGGCTCCATGAATGAGGCAGCCAAGCAACTCTTTATCACTCAGCCTAGTCTATCCAACGCTGTAAGAGATTTGGAAAATGAGATGGGGATTGAGATTTTTATCCGCAATCCCAAAGGAATCACCTTGACCCGTGATGGGATGGAGTTTCTCTCTTATGCCCGTCAGGTTGTCGAGCAGACCCAGCTTCTGGAGGAACGTTATAAAAATCCTGTCGCCCACCGCGAACTCTTTAGTGTTTCGTCTCAACACTATGCTTTTGTAGTCAATGCCTTTGTATCGCTACTTAAGAAAAGTGATATGGAAAAATACGAGCTTTTCCTTCGTGAAACTCGAACATGGGAAATTATCGACGACGTCAAGAACTTCCGTAGTGAGGTCGGTGTCCTCTTTTTGAACAGCTACAACCGTGATGTTTTAACGAAAATGCTGGATGACAACCACCTCCTGGCTCACCATCTCTTCACAGCCCAACCCCATATCTTTGTCAGCAAGACCAATCCTCTGGCAAAGAAAGACAAGGTCAAACTATCTGATTTGGAAAACTTCCCTTATCTGAGTTATGACCAAGGAACTCACAACTCCTTCTACTTTTCAGAAGAAATTCTTTCCCAAGAACACCATAAGAAATCTATCGTAGTCAGTGACCGTGCTACCCTCTTTAATCTCTTGATTGGTCTGGACGGATACACAATCGCAACAGGGATTTTGAACAGCAACCTCAACGGAGACAATATCGTTTCTATCCCACTGGATATTGATGACCCTATCGAGCTGGTCTATATCCAGCATGAAAAAACCAGCCTATCTAAGATGGGCGAACGCTTTATCGACTATCTACTAGAAGAAGTCCAGTTTGATAGTTGAGAAATCACTCTAAATAAAATAACCTAAAAACCTCAAGAACTAGCTTTCAACCCTAGTTCTTGAGGTTTTTTATCTAATAGTAAATCATAAGGATTTTATAAAATCTTATTTTTTAAACAAAAATATAGCAAGGATTAAAACAAGAACGAGTCCAGCTCCTGCAACAATGGCAAACACTGGAATGTTTCCGAATAGTTTTTGTTCTGGCTTTATCTCCTCACTACTGTCTTGAGTTGATTCTGGCACTGTATCTCCTTGTTTCGCTACTTCTTGCTCTGATTTTTTCTCTATTTTCTTAGGACCATAATTTGGATTTACAAAAGTTGCGAGCATGGTGGGCTTAGAATAGTCTTCCTCTCCTTCTTTGACTAACCATGACGCATTATATAAATTCCGTCCTTCCAATACCAGCCCAAAATCAATTCGCTCACCAGGAAGCAAAACTGCTCCTAAACCTACACTAAAAAAGAAAGCTTCTCCGTCATTTTTCTCTTTTAAGACAATAAATCCGTTCTCACTCACTTTTTTTAGTCGAGATAATTTTCCTTTAATATCTCCATCTTTAAAGGTTCCAGTGTAGTTTCCATCTTCTCCTAAAATGAGTGATGAAGCTCTACCAGGTTTAGTACCATTATTAGGTTCTTTATTAATCCAAGTACCCACTAATTCGGATGGGAGAGGAATTTCATCACCAATTTTAGCATCAACAAGGGGCTTGGGCATAGGGGGATTAGGATCCATATTATCTCCAACAATCGGGAGATTTAGAGAAGTATATTCAATAGTTGAGGTATCTATTTTTGTTTTAGAATCAAGATTTAACTCGCTTAGATCACCTTCTCCTGCTCTAAATTCACCTTTTTTAATTAAACTTGCCTCCTTATTTTCTTTAGAAAGTTGGAACAATCTATATGACATAATCCCTGGAGCACTTTCGAACACCATAATACTACCATCTGTGTAGGTATCAATAACTGTCCCCATTCTAAGACTTGTATCCCAAAATCTATCAAATAATGGAGTGGGAGTATTACCATTCATATAATATACTTCAAACAGTTCCCATTTTTCACCATTGGTCAAACCGATTAATAATTCATCCGTCCCATTTTTGTCAATATCCTTCAAAGCGTAACCAAGTCTATTAATATTATTTTCAAATAGATGTTTACTCTCCCACTTCTCAGTGATTTGTGGCAATAGTTGGTTGTTGTCAGTACTGTCAGCTTGGGCTGAATTCACTAGTGAAAACAAACCACAAAGTAAACCCAGACAGGTCATCATGTTTATAATTTTCTTCATATTATTTCTAATTTTAATTTCACTTATATAAATCAATAAATATTATTTTGATGGTAATGATTATGCGTATGGTAATGATTTTCTTGAACATGTAAATTTCTCAAGTAATCAACTGCTTCTTCTGTATTTCTACGGATTCCATCTAACTGCTGTAATTGCAAAGTTTGAACATAATTGTTATATCTTAATGCTTGAAGCATTTTCTTAGTATCAATATATTGTTCCCTTTGTAACTGTAGCATTTCTTTCTGATAGTTCAACTGTAATTCTTTATATTTTGTTTCATCATATAAATTTACAAGTTCCTTCATATTATCAGCTTTGAAATTTTCTAAAGCTCCGATAAAAAATTCTATAGCTTCTATGAAATAGTAATCTTTGGGATACCATCCACTACCAAAAGCCACTAGAGCTCCTGCAGCTTCTTGCATCTCTATTTCACACTGCTGTTGCTCTTGCTTAATTTCTTGTTCATGTCTAATCTGTCTATCATAATCAGACTGTCTCATGCCTGAATTTTTAATGAGTTGTTTATTATCATCATCAATTAGCGTATTAATGAAATCAACCCATTTAGGATACCAAATTTTACCTAAAATAGAAGTTAAATAAAGCATTCCTAAGGCTATAATTGAAAAAAATATACCTTCAAATAAGTTAAAACTTATTAACCCTATTATTGCAAAAAATATTATCCTAAGAGGTGCAGCTAATAACATGACTAAAATAATCCCTGTCCATATATTTAACCATTTTTCTGTTTTTCGACGTATCTTTTTTTGAAGATAAAAAATTAAAATTGCTGTTGCTGCCAAATACATAACAAGTTCAAGAAGATTACCGTCACCAAACCAAAACATTAGTAGAAATTTAGCTAGATTTCCCAAAGCACCAAACAGAACTACATAAAATGATTGCCTCATCATTTTCTCTATTTTGTTAGATGAATTACTTTCTAATAAATTTTGTAATTGAGCTTGTATTTGCTTAGCTTTCCTTCTATCATTTTCTAACTTCATCTTATAGTTTTGCTTTTGATAAATATAATCTATACCTCTATGTAGATTATATAAATTTTCTAATAATACTGATTTTTCTTCCACTTCATTCTCCATCTTTTTTCTATTTTACTAAAAACCTGCCATTACTATCACATTCATCCCAACTACTACTGAAAGAAAGTTATTTAATGAATCTGTTTACTAGTAGTCTTATCACCTTTTATGACCATTATTGCTGCAAAAATATTTATCAAAACACAGACATAATATAGAATCGCTCCAAAACCTAAATCCGATCTTCCAACCAATTCTTTTGTTATTGAAAAATGAACAAAAATTCCAAATAAACTTACTAGAATAACTATAATAGATGTAATAATTTGAAGCACCCTTCCTTTTCCAATTACTAAAGACAATAAAAAAGTAATCACAAATGCACCATACCAAATCAAAAATAAATACCATAATGGTGCATCTAAATATTCTGAAACATGTTCACTTAATGGAGGTATAAACTGATTACCCGATGAAACAACTGGCAATAAGAAAGTAATCAATCCTACTAAACTAGCTATAGTTATTAATTTTTTAAATTTCATTCATATTCTCCCTATATACAATTTCTTACCCCAGTAACTTTTAGGGTACTGAGGTAAGCTTTTAATGTGTAGTCTATTTTACTCGGTTAAAGGTTTGATCTGGCTCTTGAAGATAAAGTTCCTTATCTTTTAACATATATTTTGTTTTTCCTAAATTTCTTCCTTTAGTGTCTGTGATTGTCAATTCTTTCTTTTGTTTATCAATTTTCACTAGTCTTTGTTCTTTGTCTCCGTCTGAATCCTCAGAGGTGACGGTCCCAGCATTTCCTTTAATCACCATGACTAAATGATCACGTTTTGTTAAAATTTCATAAGTTCCATCTAAGGGATCAGTCGTTAATTTCTTTATTCCAAAAATTAACACTAGTGCAATTACAACTAAACCTGCAATGCTCTCCTTACGTTTGGTTTCAAATAAGCTTTTTAATTTACCAATTACATTTTCCATATTGAACTCTAATTCCTTATTTTACCCACTTACCTGAGCCATCTACTTTGTAGCCATCTGGGGTACGTTCGTTGACTGCCATCTTACCATTCGATTTGAGGTAGTAGTCACCTACCCATTGGTTACGAGCATAGCTTCCTTCTGACGTTAGGTAATAGTAAGATTGGTAGCTACTATCATAAATCCACTCACTCTTGGCCATTTTACCATCTGATTTAAGGTAGTAACTTCCAGCCCAGGTATTACGTGCATAGCTACCCTCTGCTGTCAAGTAATAGTATGATTTATAGTTATTGTCATAAATCCACTCGCTCTTAGCCATGTAGCCACCTGATTTGAGGTAATAACTTCCTGACCAAGCATTTTGAACAAAGTTACCTGAAGCATTTAGGTAGAAGTAAGAATTGTACTGAACATCAAAAATCCATTGATTGACTACTTTAACACCAGCTTTATAGTAAGAAGAACCTGACCAACCA
>JAWHFN010000041.1:0-11989 GCA_032565555.1 Streptococcus mitis
TTCATGTCCAGGTTCTTGTGTGCCTTTTGTCGCTACTGGGTCAGTGTACTCTGGCAACTCCGGTTGCGCTGTCGCTTCACCTTCATGTCCAGGTTCTTGCGTGCCTTTTGTCGCTACTGGGTCAGTGTACTCTGGCAACTCCGGTTGCACTACTGCTTCGCCCTCATGACCTGGTTCTTGCGTTCCTTTCGTTGCTAACGGTTCTGTGTAGGCTGGAGATTCTTCGCGGACTGCGGCTTCGCCCTCATGACCCGGTTCTTGCGTGCCTTTCGTTGCTAACGGTTCTGTGTAAGCTGGAGATTCTTCACGGACTGTAGCTTCGCCCTCATGACCCGGTTCTTGCGTGCCTTTTGTCGCTACTGGATCAGTGTACTCTGGCAACTCCGGTTGCACTGCCGCTTCACCTTCATGTCCAGGTTCTTGTGTGCCTTTTTTCTCTTCTGAAACTTTATACTCTGGTAACTCCGGTTGCGCTGTCGCTTCGCCTTCATGTCCAGGTTCTTGCGTGCCTTTTGTCGCTAACGGTTCTGTGTAAGCTGGAGATTCTTCGCGGACTGCGGCTTCGCCCTCATGACCCGGTTCTTGCGTACCTTTCGTTGCTAACGGTTCTGTGTAGGCTGGAGATTCTTCGCGGACTGCCGCTTTTCCCTCATGTCCGGGTTCTTGCGTGCCTTTTGTCGATACTGGATTAGTGTACTCTGGAGTCTCTTCGCGGACTGCTGCTTCACCTTCATGGCCCGGTTCTTGCGTGCCTTTTGTCGCTACCGGCTTAGTGTATTCTGGAGTCTCTTCTCGGACTGCGGCTTCGCCCTCATGACCTGACTCTTGCGTGCCTTTCGTTGCTAACGGTTCTGTGTAGGCTGGAGATTCTTCGCGGACTGCGGCTTCGCCCTCATGACCCGGTTCTTGCGTGCCTTTGGCTTCCAATGGAAGTTTATATTCTGGTCGATCGTTTGTCATCGCCAATACTTCCTCTTCCGCACTCTGCACCGTTGTAGCAGACACAGGATTTTCTTGTTCTGGCAATGTTGGTCGAACTACAGATTCTCCTTTGTAACCCGGATTCTGCTCAACTTGACTTGCGAGTGAATCATTAGAAGATAGATTTTCTGCTGCTATCGAAGATTTTTCTGAAAGTCTATCATCCCCTGATGCTTCACCTTGTAAACTAAGCTTCCCCTGCCCTTTGTTCCATTCTAAATCAGCTGAATGAACTACATCCGATGTTTTTGTAGAGTCTGGTTGATTATCTTTTTGAGCAGAGTATTTCCCATCGACTGTCCTTGAAATCCCTGCATTATCCTGTTTCTTAGTCTTGATATAACCAATGTATTGATAACCTTCGATTTTCAGAGGCTCTGGCAAATGTTCCCCGACTCCGATAGCAAATTGACTATTATAGGCAGATAAAATTTGGCTGGTCAATCCAAAAGCACTGGCCGGCAACAATTGAACTCCCATGCTAGTTAACAGCAGAAAATGAACAAGTCGTTTCTTCCCATTTTCCCTTTTAGAAACCAATAAAACTAACAAGCTCAAGCCTGCAGTAAAAAGGAAAGTACCAACAGTTGGGTTAAAACCTGTATTCGGTAAAAACTGCTGAGGTCTATAAACCAAGTAATAAGTATCATCTGATTCTTCAGCCAGTTGTGGAAGGGCCTCTACCAGCAAGGATTTTTCCTCGTCTGTCAATTCACCCTCAGTCATATACTTATAATGAATTGGACTTTCCATATGATCGGCTGATACCGATTGAATCCCTTGACTCATCAAAAAGAAACTAGCCACAGTAACTGATACCAATCCCACTGACAACTTTCTCATCGAGAAACTCTGGCGTTTCTCACCAATATTTTTTCGGCTCATATTAACCTCACTTTTCTATACTCTTTATATCAATCTGTATTTTGTAGCATAAAAGTATAAACACAAGAACAATATAGTATTGAATTTTCTGAGTACTTTTCAATAATTGCTTATCATTATACAATAAATCGATAGAAATTTCTATTGAAATATACTTAAAAATATACTGCAATTTTATAGAAGAATACAGTGAACTGCAACAATAGAAAACGGAAACAAAATCTAGACAAATAAGTGAGGAGTTTCAAACTAATTACAGTATTTTTTAATTAGATTACCGATTATACTCTTAATATACTATAAAATATTAGCTCATAATAGAAAAGTCTGAAATTGAAGCGACAAAGAATCCAATCTTTATAAACCAAAAGAGGCCAATGTTCTCCATCAACCTCTTTCTTATCGTTCATTCTTTTTGCTAAGTAAGATAAATACTTTACCTATGACTTACTATCTTCAACCTAGTTTACCCATTCACCATTACCATTTACACGATAACCATCTGGTGTTGTTGTGCTGACTGCCAAAGCTCCTGAACCATATGCATAGTACCAGTACTTGCCTACTTTAAACCAACCTGTCTTCATGACACCTGATTGATCAAGATAATACCAAGTACCATTTTCCTTATACCAGCCTGTCTTCATAGCTCCTGAGCCATCAAAGTAGAACCATCTACTACCATCTGTTCCCCAGCCTGTAAACATCGCGCCTGAACTATCAAGGAAATACCATGCACCATCAACTTCTACAAATCCAGTCTGCATGACACCTAAATCATTCAAGTAGTACCATTTACCACCTGTTTTTACCCAGCCTGTCTTCAGATCACCAGACTCATAAAAATACCATTTCCCATTAGATTGTACCCAGCCAGACTGACTAGATGTAGATGCTCTAAAATCTTTCAGTGGTTTTTCTACAACCGTAGCTTTACTTTTAACGGTCGAAAGGTTTGAGGCAGTCACTTCTGTATACTGAATAGCAGAGCCATATCCACCAACCAATTCCTCTGAAGAAGCATCATCACCTAAAGCTAAAGAAATCGTCGCTACTTGCTGAGAGCTAGCTGCGTTTTTAAAGGCTGCGAGACCCACATAGGTAAATTTAGAATTGATCAAAACCTCATAATAACCTGTAAATTCTTTAGAGGTTCCACCCTTCTTTTTAGCTACATAATTCGCCTTCTCAGCATGCCAGTTTTCAATTGCTTTTAGGAAACCTTCATAGTTCACATCTAAAGCTTCTCCTCTTATACTATTACTAGATGGAAAAGCAGTCCAGATTTCTTTAGTAGAAAGACGCTCAGGTTTTAAAGCTACTGACACCTCAGTAGCGCGTACAAAAGCAGTATTCTCAAGATCAGTAGACCATTTAATAGGGACATACTTATCTACCAAACCTTCATCAGCTGCTTCCTTACGAATCTTATTAATCGCGTCCAAAATAGATTGTTTATTTGGAGTCAAAAATTCTCCCTTGATTCCAACCAAAACGTTGCCACTAGAAGGTTTTAGCACCTCTGAGGTCAATACATTTTCATTTTTACCATTAATAGATTGTGTTGCCACCAATCTGTCATTCGCAAAAACATCAGTTGTCAAAACTGCTCCTGCCAAGGTCAAAGCCAAGGCGCTAGCAAATACAATTTTCTTCATCTTTTTCTCCTTTTATCCTCTAGATAGGACAGGTATTTTCACTATTAAATTATATCATATTTCCCTACTCTTTGCCCGTTTCTACTAATGTTATAAGGTAAATACTATTCCCCAAAAAGTAGAAATTCCTATCCTTTTATTTCACAACAAGCTCATAACGTGTCTTGCTTGTAAAGGTTTGGCCGACTTTGAGAATGACTTGGTCTTTGAGGTTACTGTGAATGGCATCTGGTAAAGCTTGCGCTTCAAGGGCAATCCCATTGTGCTGTACCATTGGCTGACCTCCTATGATGACACTCTCATCTACAAAGTTTGCTGTGTAGACCACAAAGCAAGGAGCCTCTGTCTTGAAGAGCAGGAAGCGACCTGAATTTTGGTCATAAAGGAAACCAGCATTATCATGGCCTGCAGGAAGGGCAAATGGATGATCTAAGCCAGATACCAACTGGATTTGCTCATCTTCCTCTGCAAAGATATCCTTCAACAAGGCACCATTGTAGATGTGTTTGACCACATCACGATTTGCATCTGGAGTTTTGGCAGGAACACCGTCGGGAGCAATTGGATAAATGCCCTCTGTGTTTAGTTGGAAGACATGGCGGTCAATTGTCTGCGTGAAATCACCAGACAAGTTGAAATAGCTGTGGTTGGTTGGGTTGACCAAGGTATCTTGATCAGTTGTTACTTTATAGCTAACCTCGTAAGCGCCATTTTCTTCTAAGTGATAACTGATCCAAATCTTAAGATTTCCAGGAAATCCTCCTGTCCCGTCTGTACGCTCTGTGTAGAGAGTCAAGCCATGGTCGCTCACTTCAACTAGTTCAAACAAGCTAGAATCCCAACCAGTTGAACCACTGTGGTTACAGTTGCTAGCATTGTTGACTTCAAGGTCATAAGTCTTGCCATTAAGCTCAAAGGTCGCACCTGCAATACGGCCTGCCACAGGACCCACACTCGCTCCATGCTTGGGACTATTGCCTACATAACTATTAAAGTCATCAAATCCCAAGATAACGTTGGCAAAATTTCCAGCCTTGTCAGGCGTGACATAACGCAAGATAGTCGCACCATAAGTCATGACTTCAAGCTGGTAGCCACCGTCCGTCTCAAAGCGATAGGCCAAGACATCCTTGCCCTTAACATTTCCAAATACACGCTCTGTGTATACTTTCATTTTGTTCTCCTTTTACTATTTCTCTCAAGCAAACAAACCATAGAAAGCGCCTTGACAATCTATGGTTTACTTGTATGATTTACAAACTCCTTTATCAAGAATCTATAAACACAGTATTACTTTTGATATTCGTGGATGATAACACCTTGTACCACACGGTTTACGGTACCTGTAGGAGACGGTGTATCAGGTTTATTTTCTACCTTGAGTGAAGTCAATAGGGCAAAGAGTTGGGCATAAACAATGTAAGGGAAGACACGGTAAATATCATTCAAGATACCGCCACAACCAAGGGCCACTTCTTTGACATTTTCAAGACCAAAGGCTTGATCACTCAAAAGCACAACACGGCGAGCAATCTGATCACCCGCAACTTCACGAACCAAGTCCAAGTCGTACTTGCGAGTGTAGTCTGTCGTTGTACCAAATACCAAAACAACTGTATCTTCGTTGATAAGAGATTTTGGACCGTGACGGAAGCCAACTGGGCTTTCATACATGGTCGCCACCTGGCCAGCAGTTAGTTCCAAAATCTTGAGCTGAGCTTCATGAGCAAGACCAAAGAAAGGACCAGCGCCTAGATAGATGACCCGGTTAAAATCTAGGTCAACAAGCTCTTTGACATCTTCTGCATTGTCTAGAATTTTACGGGCAAGACTAGATACAACTTCAAAACGTTCAGCTTTAACAGCAAATTCTGTAGGATCAAAGACCAAGAGAGCTGTTAGCATCATAGAGGTAAAGCTAGAAGTCATGGCAAATCCAGCATCATTGGAAGCAGCTGGTTGCAAGAGCAAGAGATTGCGGTCATCTCCATGAGCTTGAAGAGCCAATTTACCATCTGCTGCACAAGTAATCGTCACTTGATAAAGCTCACCCACCAAGGCTTTTGCCAAATCAACAGTCGCCACACTTTCAGGCGAGTTCCCACTACGAGCAAAAGACACAAGGACAGTTGCCACATCTTTTTTCAAATAAGTTTCTGGATTGGCAACGATATCTGTTGTCGCAATAGCATTGAAATTCCATTTGCGTTCGTCATAGACTTCCTTAAAGTAAGGTACCAAGGTATCTCCCACATAAGCAGAAGTCCCAGCACCTGTCAAAATAACCTTGATATAGTCATGTTTATCCGCAATCCCTTGTAGAAAGGCTGCAATTTCTTCACGTTTTGCTTGATAAGATTCAAAAGCTTCTTTCCATACATCAGGCTGTTGGTAAATTTCACGTGTAGTGATTTCTGCACCCAATTCGAGCAAGTCTTCTTTTGTATAATGTAGCATTGAGTTCCTCTTTTTCTATCAAATATGGGAATGGGAGTAAGCCCCATTCCCATGTATATTCTATATAAAATGCTCTGACGATTTTCACGTTGTCACATCTTATTCATCTTCGTCATCATCGAAGCCCGCTAATAGGTCATTGACTTTCACAATGCTTTCTGCAGCACGACTCTTGTAGTCCGCATCTGCACCTGTAAGGCTCGCATTGATAAATTCAATCACCATTGGAAGATTCATTCCTGCATAAAGTTCGATGTCACGACCTTCCATAATCAAACGGCTTACCACGTTACAAGGTGTCCCACCGAGAAGATCCGCAAAGACTAGGAAATCATCCAACCCTTCAATAGCTGCTTCAAATTTAGCAGTAAAGTCTTCTGGTCCATCTTCTGGAAGAAGAGCTACTGTGTAAATATTGCCTTGTGGGCCCATAATCATTTCTGTGCTACCTTTAAGTTCTTCACAGAAACGACCATGGCTCACCAAAATTAATGATTGCGTCATAAATTATGCGCCCATTCCAAGTACAAATTTACCAAAGGCAGAAAGAGCCAAAGCAAGTACGATAATAATACCGATAGCTTTAGTAGAGTTCATACCTTTCTTACCAAGCAACCAGAAGATAAAGGCAGTAAAGATTGCTGGAAGCAAGCGTGGGAAGATTTGGTTCAAGATGTCTTGGAAGTCAATCATCTTCTCACCGATTGCCCATTTGTAAGAAATTTCAAAGTTGATCATTGTTGCTACAAGAGCACCCATCATGAAGACACCAAGTACAGATGCAGCGTCAATCAAAGCTGTCAAAGTACTTTGCATGTTGTTAATAAGGTTAACCCCTTCTTTGTAGGCAAATTCCAACTGTTTCCAACGGAAGATGTCATAAGCAACTGCAACTGCAATCCAAAGGAAGATACCCCATGGTTGGCCAGCGATAGCCATAGTTGCTGCGATAGATCCCATGATAGCAGGTACAAGTGAACCAAAGATAGTATCTCCAAGAGGAGCGAATGGTCCCATCAAACCTGTCTTGATACCGTTAACGGCATCTTTTGAACCTACACCATCTTTTTCTTCCATGGCAAGGTCAAAACCAGCGATAATAGTGTGGAAGAATGGTGAAGTATTGAAGAATTGAGTATGAACTTTCATCATTTCTTTCAATTCAGGAGTTCCATCCCCATACATTTTACGCAATTGAGGCAAAATCATGTAAAGGTAACCAGAAGCTTGCATACGTTCGTAGTTCCAACCCAATTGGAAAGTAAACAAGCTACGTTTGTTGATTTGATTAAAATCTTCTTTTGTAAGTTTGTAATTAGAATTCGTCATCTTCGATTTCCCCACTTTCTGATGGTGTAGAAGGTGCTGCTACAGCTACTTTTTGGCTATTTTTGAAGTGAAGCACTGCTAGGAAGATACCTACGATAGAGATACCAATCATAGACAATCCTTTGAAATTGTTCACGAAACCAATTTTTTCAGCAACATCTTTCGGTAGAGTACCTACGATACCAGCAACAGCGCCACCAAGACCTGTTACATATGAGTAAAGAACAGTCAACATAGCTGTCAAACCGAATCCCATAGCAAGGTAGTGAAGGTTACGTTTAACTGGAAGGTAACGAAGCAAGATTGCAAATCCAAGACCTGGAAGCATACGTCCTGCGAGTGTCAAACCATCTGCAACCCATTTGTAGGCTTCAACGAAGTCTACCACTGATTGTACGAAGGCACCACCAAAAGCAAGGGCAAAGAAGACTGGAAGGGCACGAGATAGAGCCCAAGGAATCGCACCAAGCAAGTAGTTGCGTTCAATACCTTTATAGTCAAAGCGTTCGATTGCAGCATCCACACGGTGAGCGAAGAAGGTAGTAGTCATACGTCCAAGAACGTCGAAGTAAGTCAAGAGAGCTGCTACTGGCACAGCGATTGTTGTAATCGCCAGTGCTGCATCAATTCCTTGTGAAACAGAGAAGGCTGTCGCAAGAACCGCACCAGAAGTTGCGTCGATACGAGAAGCACCACCGAAGGTACCAACCCCAAGAACGAACAGTTGCAAGTTACCACCGATAAGCAGACCAGTAGTCACATCTCCCATAATTAAACCAGTAATGAAACCAGCAAATACAGGGGAACCTGCAGATGAAACGATCGTCAACTCATCACAGATTTGATAAGCTGAGTACAAAGTGAGAAGTAAAATTTGCCACCATTGTATCATAACAATGACCTCCTAAAAATTTTTTCCTATTTTAATAAGCTCAAAAAGTCTGAAATTGGATCATTTGGAACCATTTGAGCAGTAAGTTTAACACCTTTTTCTGCCAATTTGTGGAAGTCTTCCACATCCTTGTCTACTACGTTGATAGAACGTGTAATAGAACGAGTTTCTGGTGTTTGAGACATATTCCCAACATTAAGGGTTTCAAGTGGTACACCTGCTTCTACCAAACCAAGGAAGCGGTCTGGTTTACGAGCCACGATAAAGAGACGTTGGCTATCGTATTTTCCAGCAAGAATATTGGCTGCCGCTTTTTCAATTGGCAAAATACTCAATTTCACACCTGGTGGTGTCGCAAGTTTCAAACCACTCTTTTCAACATCGTTGTTGACAACTTCGTCGTCTACAACCATAATACGTGAAACATTTAGTTTCCCTGCCCAAAGATTGGCTACTTGTCCGTGGATCAAACGTCCATCGATACGGCATCCTACAATTGTCATAAATTTTCCCCCTTTATATGTTTTAGTGTAGGTTTACGAGTTAAATGAATCTCTTCTTTATATTGGCCCTCTGTTTCAAAGATGATGATACGATTGGCACCTTCCTTGAGGTAGCTATGAGGAATATAAAGTGAGAGGGTTGGGCCGACGTTCCAAAAACGTCCTAGATTCAGCCCATTGACAAAGGCAACTCCCTTACCAAACTCAGACAAGTCTAGGTAAGTATCTTTGGGCTCTTGGACTGTAAAGTCATAAGCGTAAAAGGCTGGTTGTCCTTCTGTCCATCCTTTTGAAAAATCAATGTTCTCAGGATTGTCTAGAGGAAGTGGATAGTGTTTCCAGTTTAGTAAGAAATGCAAATCCTTACAAACCCCTGTCCGAATTCCCTTACGTTGCGTATCTGCTAAGAACTTATGTCCATAGTTGACACGTCCCATATTTTCTACCAAGATATCCAATCTAGACAGCGCTTTCTTTTTGCCTTGATAAAAAATATCTTCCCCAATCTCTGTCTGATATTGGGTTTTGACCCATTGACCATCGACATAAAGCTGAGCCCTATCTCGACCATCAATGATACGAAGTCTTTCTTCTTCTGCATCCCAGTTTGTTTCTGTTCGATAGAGTAGATAGCCATAGCTTTGTCCCAACTCCTCCATTTTTTTAGGATAAAGGCTTTCTACAGGACTTGACAGACTATCCAAGGTTTCAAACAAGGAAACTTTTTCAACTAGTGGAATAGCGTCCAACTCCATACTCTCTTTGTAGAGTGGTTCTAACTGCGGATACTCTGGAAAATGTGTTGCCATCATCTTCTTGACTGCCAAGTATTTGTCAGTCGGATTTCCTTCTTCATCCAGAAGGGCATCATAATCATAAGATGTAACTTGTGGCAAGTCCAAGGTCCCTCGAGCCGAGCAACCATTCATGAAGCCAAAGTTTGTACCGCCATGGAACATGTAGAGATTGATGGAACCTTGCTCCAAAACCTCACGAACTGCATCTGCCAATTCTTTTGGATCCCGTGTGATAATCGGTTCTTTCCAACGATTGAACCAGCCATCCCAGAACTCCATACACATGAGAGGCCATTTCTTGCCATGCTCATCAAAGAATTCCTGCATCTGTGAAAAGTTATATGGAGCCTTAGAACCAAAGTTGCCTGTTACAAAGAGATCATCTTCGATTAAAGTTCCAGCTTTCAGAGTTGCTCTCCAAGGACCATCTGATGTAAAGAGGGGACAGGTTACGCCACGATCTTCCATCAACTGTCGAATGGCTCTCAAGTAAACCTTATCTTCTCCATAAGAACCATACTCATTTTCAACCTGCATCATGAGAATATTGCCACCATTATCCAACAAATGTGGAACCAGTCTTGGCAAGAGTTGATCATAATAGCGACTCACAGCTTCAATATAGGCTGGGTCGGATGAGCGAATTCGCATATTCTTGGTTAAGAGCCAAGCTGGTAAGCCACCGAATTCCCATTCTGCACAGATAAAGGGAGACGGACGAACTATAGCATATAGGCCCAAATCTTGTGCTATCTGGAGAAATCTCTCCAAATCCAGAGCTCCTTCAAAGTTAAACTCACCCTCACGGGGTTCGTGTAGATTCCAAGCAACGTAAGTCTCTACCGTGTTAAAACCAAGAGCCTTCAAATTATAGAGCGAATGATACCAATCTTCTGGAGGAACTCTAAAATAATGAATGGCTCCAGATAAAATCTTAAATGCTTTTCCATCGAGATAGAAATCATCCCGTATCTCAAATCGTGTCATATTTTTACCTTCTAACAACTAAAGCTTGCGCTTTCATTTGTTGATATATTGAATATAACTCAATATACTACATTTGTCAATAGCTTTTCACAATTTTTTTCATTTTTCCCCAACTTTTACACAAAAAACTTATAAAGATATAGAATTTACAGACATATAGCTTCAAACAGGTGGCATGTATAAAAATGTATAAAACCTCCTATTTTTTATGTAAATTAACCTTATAGCCTATTATTCTAATTTTTTTATTCAAAAGACTACTATTCTTTCCGGTTTTATGGTAAAATCTTTAACGGAGAAGGAAAATCGAGGTGAAATTATGGCAATTCCAAAGTATCAATATATAAAAGATGAATTAAAGAACAAAATCATTTCTGGCCAATTCGCTAGTGGAGATAAATTTTACACTGAAGCTGAATTGATCGCTATGTATGATGTAAGTTCTATCACAGTTGTCCGCGCCTTAAACGACCTTGCCAAAGATGGCTATATTGTCCGCCAACAAGGAAAGGGTACATTCGTTTCACGCGCACGCAAACACAAACTCGTAGAGTTTTCTGATGTAGAAGTTTTTGAAACTAAAGATGATAAAGTGACCGTCCTTTCTATTGAGCGTGGAAACAAACTAAGCTACTTAGAAAAACTTGGACTACGCGGTAACCAATTCTACTACAAGATTGAACGTGTACGCGAAACAAATGGTGTCGTATACATCTATCACACATCTTATATTCCAGAACAATACATCAACGCAAATTATCCAAATCTTGAATATTATAGCTCTATCTATAACCGTTTCAAATTGGATTATCACATCCACATGAATGATGAACATTTTGAAGAAATCAATGAAATAGCATTTCCAACTCCAGAACATGCGGCTTCGGTCCTCGGAGTCGATGAACAATTCCCTAGCGTTTTACAAACCAAGACTACTAAATTAGAGTCTACTGGTCAGGTTCTCGCTTACAGCGAAACTTATAAACGAGCGGATTACTACAAAATCAAATTCATTTCATGTGACCGTGATCACTAAGAAGAAAGCCTGAGCCTCATCGCTTGGGCTTTTTTCTATGATTATTATATCCCATCAAAACTGTATTTTCTATATGTCAATGAAGATCGATTAAATTTGTTTAAATTTTACTAAAATATTGGGAATCTTTTTAGCAAAAGAGCTTTAATAAACAAGAAAAACCGAAGTTCTTCTACTCCAGTGAATAGAGTAATAAAACTTCGATTTTATTTTAATTATCCTAAACCAAGACGTTCAAAGATATCATCCACTCGTTTGGTGTAGTATGCAGGGTTGAAGATCTCATCGATTTCTTCTTGTGTGAGGCGTGATGTCACCTCTGGATCTGCTTCCAGAAGTGGTTTGAAATCTACTTGGTTGTCCCAAGAGTAGGCTGTTTTTGGTTGTACCAAGTCATAGGCTTGCTCACGGGTCATTCCTTTTTCAATCAAGGTCAACATAGCACGTTGACTGAAAATCACACC
>JAWHFN010000042.1:0-11653 GCA_032565555.1 Streptococcus mitis
TGTTACAGAAGTTCCAGAGTATAGCGGTATTATATCCATATTAGGTGATTTTCCAGCTCCTACAGTAGCTAAGCCAGAGTTTAAAGGCGGAGTGAATGGAGGCGACTCACTTGTTACAGAAGTTCCAGAGTATAGCGGTGTTCTATCCACATTAGGAGACTTTCCAGCTCCTACAGTAGCTAAGCCAGACTTTACAGGAGGAGTTCCTTTCACTGAATCTCCGATACTAGAAATCCCAGAATATATGGGTCCATTATCAACCTCAGGAGAAGGAAGTTCAGTAGTGAAATCTACTGATAAACAAGTAAATAATAAAGACAGTAAGGATGAAGCAGAAACTAAGAACGTTATCACAGGAATTGCTAGTTCACAACGTATTTTAAAAAATGAAACAGGAAGTATTCAAATTCAAGCTTCAGAAGAAGTATTGAAAAATGTGATAGGTATTCAAATGCAAGAAGTTCAAGTTAGTGATTTAAGTTCATTAAACTACAAAGCATTTGATATCAAATTGAAGGACGTAAATGGAAGATATGTTAAACTTGAAGGAAAAGTCCTTGTTACTTTTGCTACAGATCAGTCCGTTGAGAATGTTTATGCTGTAGATCCAGAAGGAAAACTACACACTATTGAATTCGAACAAAAAGATGGAAAGATTATTTTTGAAATTAACAATTCTAGTATTTATGCGATGACTTTCCGACGCTCCATTGACAATCTACCATTTAAAAATCCTACAGAAGATAACAAGGTTGAAGAACTTTCACTGTCATCTAAATTGTTATCTACAAATGAGAACTCAGGATTTAGTCAATCAGAGAATAAAGTAGGTAACAATGAACAGGCTAAGTTACCAGATACAGGTGAGAATAAATCAATAACAACAGTTTTGCTTGGTTTTGTAGGAATGTTCCTTGGAGCAATGATTTCTTATAAGCGAAAAGACAGTTAATTTGTCTTCAGTTGTTCTTTGAACTTTTATGTTAATCTAAAATAAACCAGTCTGGAGTCCTGTAAAAAGATGGGAATTCTAGACTGGTTTTATTGATATAGAAGTTTATAATAAGATTCGTAATTTTGAGTAATAGGTACGGATATTTATGTTATCTGAAACTACTTTCAGAAACAGCTGTTCTATAAAATACTTTTGAAACTGAAATCTATTCTATGGCAAAGTATTGAAAGCGCTTAACAAATGGTATATAATGAACTCATAAGAACAAAGAAAAGGAGGAAAGAGGATGCCACAGATTACTAAAGAAGCTTTGATTGCACAAATCAAAGATGGAATCATCGTTTCTTGTCAGGCCCTTCCTCACGAACCGCTCTATACAGAAGCGGGAGGAGTCATTCCATTGCTGGTCAAAGCGGCTGAGCAAGGTGGAGCAGTCGGTATCCGAGCAAATAGTGTTCGCGATATCAAGGAAATCAAGGAGGTTACAAACCTTCCAATCATTGGGATAATAAAACGAGATTATCCACCGCAAGAACCCTTCATCACTGCTACTATGAAAGAAGTTGATGAACTGGCAGAACTGGACATCGAGGTCATTGCTCTGGATTGTACCAAGCGTGAACGCTATGATGGTTTGGAGATTCAAGAGTTCATTCGTCAGGTTAAGGAAAAATATCCTAACCAGCTCTTGATGGCTGATACAAGTACTTTCGAGGAAGGATTGGCAGCCGTTGAAGCAGGAATTGACTTTGTCGGAACAACCTTATCAGGATACACATCTTACAGTCCTAAAGTGGATGGTCCCGATTTTGAATTGATCAAAAAACTCTGTGATGCTGGTGTAGATGTCATTGCAGAAGGAAAAATTCATACACCAGAACAAGCCAAACAAATCCTAGGATATGGAGTGCGAGGTATTGTTGTTGGTGGCGCTATTACTAGACCAAAAGAGATTACAGAACGCTTCGTTGCTGGTCTTAAATAAAAAATAAAGAAAGGGGGATTGAGTATGATTATTACTAAAATCAGTCGTTTAGGAACTTATGTGAAAGTAAATCCACATTTTGCAACATTAATAGATTTTCTAGAAAAAACAGGACTAGAAAATTTAACAGAAGGTCCGATTGATATCGATGGTGATCGATTATTTGGTAATTGCTTTACTTATCTAGCAGACGGTCAAGCAGGAGCCTTCTTTGAAACTCACCAAAAATATTTGGATATTCATTTAGTTTTGGAAAACGAAGAAGCCATGGCTGTTACGTCGCCAGAAAATGTAAGCGTTACCCAAAAATATGATGAAGAAAAAGATATTGAATTATACACAGGAGAAGTGGAACAGTTAGTTCATTTGAGAGCTGGTGAATGCCTTATCACTTTTCCAGAAGATTTACATCAACCCAAGGTTCGTATAAATGATGAACCTGTTAAAAAAGTTGTCTTTAAAGTTGCGATTTCTTAATGTAGAAAGGGAAGAACAATGAAAAAAATGAGAAAGTTTTTATGTCTAGCTGGAGTTGCGCTAGCAGCCGTTGCCTTGGTAGCTTGTTCAGGAAAGAAAGAAACTACAGCTGACACTGAACCACCGACAGAATTATCTGGTGAGATTACAATGTGGCACTCCTTTACTCAAGGACCACGTTTGGAAAGTATTCAAAAATCAGCAGATGCTTTTATGCAAAAGCATCCAAAAACCAAAATCAAGATTGAAACATTTTCTTGGAATGACTTCTATACTAAATGGACTACAGGTTTAGCAAATGGAAATGTGCCAGATATCAGTACGGCTCTTCCTAACCAAGTAATGGAAATGGTCAACTCAGATGCTTTGGTTCCGCTAAACGATTCTATCAAGCGTATTGGACAGGATAAATTTAACGAAACTGCCTTAAATGAAGCAAAAATCGGAGATGATTACTACTCTGTTCCTCTTTATTCACATGCACAAGTCATGTGGGTTAGAACAGATTTGTTAAAAGAGCATAATATTGAGGTTCCTAAAACTTGGGATCAACTCTATGAAGCTTCTAAAAAATTGAAAGAAGCTGGAGTTTATGGCTTGTCTGTTCCGTTTGGAACAAATGACTTAATGGCAACACGTTTCTTGAACTTCTACGTACGTAGTGGTGGTGGAAGTCTCTTGACAAAAGATCTTAAAGCAGATTTGACAAGTCAACTTGCTCAAGATGGTATTAAATACTGGGTTAAAATGTATAAAGAAATCTCACCTCAAGATTCTTTGAACTTTAATGTCCTTCAACAAGCTACCTTGTTCTATCAAGGAAAAACAGCATTTGACTTTAACTCTGGCTTCCATATTGGAGGAATTAATGCCAACAGTCCTCAATTGATTGATTCGATTGATGCTTATCCTATTCCAAAAATCAAAGAATCTGATAAGGAACAAGGAATTGAAACCTCAAACATTCCAATGGTTGTTTGGAAAAATTCAAAACACCCAGAAGTTGCTAAAGCATTCTTAGAATCACTTTATAATGAAGAAGACTACGTTAAATTCCTTGATTCAACTCCAGTAGGTATGTTGCCAACTATTAAGGGGATTAGCGATTCTGCAGCCTATAAAGAAAATGAAACTCGTAAGAAATTTAAACATGCTGAAGAAGTGATTACTGAAGCTGTTAAAAAAGGTACTGCTATTGGTTATGAAAATGGACCAAGTGTACAAGCTGGTATGTTGACTAACCAACACATTATTGAACAAATGTTCCAAGATATCATTTCAAATGGAACAGATCCTATGAAAGCAGCAAAAGAAGCAGAAAAACAATTAAACGATTTATTTGAGGCTGCTCAGTAGATGTAAAAGACTAGAAAATAGGTGGGCTAGTGAGCTGAAAAGCCCTAGCCCAATCTTGTAAAAGAAGGGAGAAGGAGAATGGTTAAAGAACGTAATTTAACTCGCTGGATATTTGTTTTGCCAGCTATGATTATCGTAGGATTACTCTTTGTTTATCCGTTTTTCTCGAGTATTTTTTATAGCTTTACCAATAAGCATTTGATTATGCCTAATTATAAATTTGTTGGTTTAGCTAACTATAAAGCTGTGCTATCAGATCCCAACTTCTTTAATGCGTTCTTTAATTCAATTAAGTGGACCGTTTTCTCATTAGTTGGTCAAGTTTTAGTAGGGTTTGTATTGGCTTTAGCTCTTCACAGAGTACGCCACTTCAAGAAATTATATAGGACCTTATTGATTGTTCCTTGGGCATTTCCTACCATCGTTATTGCCTTTTCTTGGCAGTGGATTCTAAACGGGGTTTATGGCTACTTACCTAATCTAATCGTAAAATTAGGTTTAATGGAACATACGCCTGCATTTTTGACAGATAGTACATGGGCATTCCTATGTTTGGTGTTTATCAACATTTGGTTTGGAGCGCCGATGATTATGGTTAATGTGCTTTCAGCTTTGCAAACAGTACCAGAAGAACAATTTGAGGCTGCTAAGATAGATGGTGCTTCAAGTTGGCAAGTGTTCAAATTTATCGTCTTTCCACATATTAAAGTGGTTGTAGGGCTTCTAGTTGTTTTGAGAACTGTATGGATCTTTAATAACTTTGACATTATCTACCTAATTACAGGTGGTGGACCAGCCAATGCTACAACGACGCTTCCAATTTTTGCCTACAACCTAGGTTGGGGAACTAAATTGTTGGGTCGTGCTTCAGCAGTTACAGTATTGCTCTTTATCTTCTTGGTGGCAATTTGCTTTATCTACTTTGCTATCATCAGTAAGTGGGAAAAGGAGGGTAGAAAATAATGAAGAAGAAATCCGGTATTTATTTAGATATTCTCTCACATGTACTCTTGATTGGTGCGACCATCGTTGCAATTTTCCCATTGGTATGGATTATCATATCTTCTGTCAAAGGTAAAGGGGAATTAACTCAGTATCCAACACGATTTTGGCCTGAACAATTTACATTGGATTATTTCACTCATGTTATCAACGATTTGCACTTTATTGATAACATTCGAAACAGTTTAATCATTGCCTTAGCTACAACTGTTATTGCAATTATTATTTCTGCTATGGCAGCCTATGGTATTGTTCGATTCTTCCCTAAATTGGGAGCAATCATGTCAAGACTACTTGTCATTACCTACATTTTTCCACCAATTTTGCTAGCAATTCCCTATTCAATAGCCATTGCTAAAGTTGGATTAACAAATAGTTTATTTGGCTTGATGATGGTTTATCTATCTTTTAGTGTTCCATATGCGGTTTGGCTTTTAGTTGGATTTTTCCAAACAGTGCCAATTGGAATTGAGGAAGCAGCTCGAATTGATGGTGCAAATAAATTTGTTACTTTTTATAAAGTTGTACTACCGATTGTGGCGCCAGGTATTGTAGCAACAGCTATTTATACATTTATCAATGCTTGGAATGAATTCTTGTATGCTTTGATTTTGATTAACAATACAGGAAAGATGACAGTAGCAGTAGCCCTTCGTTCACTTAATGGTTCAGAAATTTTAGACTGGGGAGATATGATGGCAGCATCTGTTATTGTGGTTCTTCCATCAATTATTTTCTTCTCTATTATCCAAAATAAGATTGCAAGTGGATTATCAGAAGGATCTGTGAAGTAAACGAAAGAAGGAAAAAATGAATAAGAGAGGTCTTTATTCAAAACTAGGAATTTCTGTTGTAGGAATTAGTCTTTTAATGGGAGTACCCACTTTGATTCATGCGAATGAATTAAACTATGGTCAACTGTCTATATCTCCTATTTTTCAAGGAGGTTCATATCAACTGAACAATAAGAGTATAGATATCAGCCCTTTGTTATTAGATAAATTATCTGGAGAGAGTCAGACAGTAGTAATGAAATTTAAAGCAGATAAACCAAACTCGCTTCAAGCTTTGTTTGGTCTATCTAATAGTAAAGCAGGCTTTAAAAATAATTACTTTTCAATTTTCATGAGAGATTCTGGTGAGATAGGTGTAGAAATAAGAGACGCCCAAAAGGGAATAAATTATTTATTTTCTAGACCAGCTTCATTATGGGGAAAGCATAAAGGACAGGCAGTTGAAAATACACTCGTATTTGTATCTGATTCTAAAGATAAGACATACACAATGTATGTTAATGGTATAGAAGTGTTCTCTGAAACAGTTGATACATTTTTGCCGATTTCAAATATAAATGGTATAGATAAGGCAACACTAGGAGCTGTTAATCGTGAAGGCAAGGATCATTATCTTGCAAGAGGAAGTATTGATGAAATCAGTCTATTTAATAAAGCAATTAGTGATCAGGAAGTTTCAACTATTCCCTTGTCAAATCCATTTCAGTTAATTTTCCAATCAGGAGATTCTACTCAAGCAAACTATTTTAGAATACCGACATTATATACATTAAGTAGTGGAAGAGTTCTATCAAGTATTGATGCACGTTATGGTGGGACTCATGATTCTAAAAGTAAGATTAATATCGCGACTTCTTATAGTGATGATAATGGGAAAACGTGGAGTGAGCCAACTTTTGCTATGAAGTTTAATGACTATGAGGAGCAGTTAGTTTACTGGCCACGAGATAATAAATTAAAGAATAGTCAAATTAGTGGAAGTGCTTCATTTATAGATTCATCCATTGTTGAAGATAAAAAATCTGGGAAAACGATATTATTAGCTGATGTTATGCCTGCTGGTATCGGAAATAATAATGCAAATAAAGCTGATTCAGGTTTTAAAGAAATAAACGGTCATTATTATTTAAAACTAAAGAAGGATGGAGATAATGATTTCCGTTATACAGTCAGAGAAAATGGTGTCGTTTATGATGAAACAACTAATAAACCTACAAATTATACTATAAATGATAAGTATGAAGTTTTAGAGGGAGGAAAGTCTTTAACAGTTGAACAATATTCGGTTGATTTTGATAGTGGCTCTTTAAGAGAAAGGCATAATGGAAAACAGGTTCCTATGAATGTTTTCTACAAAGATTCGTTATTTAAAGTGACTCCTACTAATTATATAGCAATGACAACTAGTCAGAATAGAGGAGAGAGTTGGGAACAATTTAAGTTATTGCCTCCGTTCTTAGGAGAAAAACATAATGGAACTTACTTATGTCCCGGACAAGGTTTAGCATTAAAATCAAGTAATAGATTAATTTTTGCAACATATACTAGTGGCGAACTAACTTATCTCATTTCTGATGATAGTGGTCAAACATGGAAGAAATCCTCAGCTTCAATTCCGTTTAAGAATGCGACAGCAGAAGCGCAAATGGTTGAAATGAGAGATGGTGTGATTAGAACATTCTTTAGAACTACTACAGGTAAGATTGCCTATATGACTAGTAGAGATTCTGGAGAAACATGGTCAGAAGTTTCGTATATCGATGGAATTCAACAAACTTCATATGGTACACAAGTATCTGCAATTAGATACTCTCAATTAGTTGATGGAAAAGAAGCAGTCATTTTGAGTACACCAAATTCTAGAAATGGCCGTAAGGGAGGTCAATTAGTTGTCGGTTTAGTCAATAAAGAAGATGATAGTATCGATTGGAAATACCACTATGACATTGATTTGCCTTCGTATGGTTATGCTTATTCTGCGATTACAGAATTGCCAAATCATCACATAGGTGTATTGTTTGAAAAATATGATTCATGGTCAAGAAATGAATTGCATTTAAGCAATGTAGTTCAGTATATAGATTTGGAAATTAATGATTTAACAAAATAAAGGAGAAAAAATATGGTTAAATACGGTGTTGTTGGAACAGGATATTTTGGAGCTGAGTTGGCTCGTTATATGCAAAAGAATGATGGAGCAGAGATTACTCTTCTCTATGATCCAGATAATGCAGAGGCTATTGCAGAAGAATTGGGAGCAAAAGTAGCAAGTTCCCTAGATGAGTTGGTTTCTAGCGATGAAGTAGATTGTGTTATCGTCGCAACTCCAAATAATCTTCATAAGGAACCGGTTATTAAGGCTGCACAACATGGCAAAAATGTTTTCTGTGAAAAACCAATTGCGCTTTCTTATCAAGATTGTCGCGAGATGGTAGATGCATGTAAAGAAAATAATGTAACCTTTATGGCAGGACATATTATGAACTTCTTTAATGGTGTCCATCATGCAAAAGAACTCATTAATCAAGGAGTCATCGGAGACGTTCTATATTGTCACACAGCTCGTAATGGTTGGGAAGAACAACAACCGTCAGTATCATGGAAAAAAATTCGTGAAAAATCAGGTGGTCACTTGTATCACCACATCCATGAGTTGGATTGTGTTCAATTCCTTATGGGTGGCATGCCTGAAACTGTAACCATGACAGGTGGAAATGTAGCCCATGAAGGTGAAAATTTCGGTGATGAAGATGATATGATTTTTGTCAATATGGAATTTTCTAATAAGCGTTTTGCCTTGTTAGAATGGGGGTCAGCTTATCGTTGGGGTGAACATTATGTCTTAATTCAAGGAACAAAAGGCGCTATCCGCTTAGATTTATTCAACTGTAAAGGAACTCTTAAGCTAGATGGACAAGAAAGCTATTTCTTGATTCACGAATCTCAAGAAGAAGATGATGATCGTACTCGTATCTATCATAGTACAGAGATGGACGGAGCAATTGCTTATGGTAAACCAGGTAAACGTACTCCATTATGGCTATCATCTGTCATTGATAAAGAAATGCGCTATCTGCATGAGATTATGCAAGGAGCTCCAGTATCAGAAGAATTTGCAAAACTATTGACAGGTGAAGCTGCTCTAGAAGCAATTGCTACTGCAGATGCTTGTACCCAGTCTATGTTTGAAGATCGCAAAGTAAAATTGTCAGAAATTGTAAAATAAACATAATGTAAAGGGGATGAAAAATTTATTTTCTCCCCTCGTTTCGGAAATAAGTTAGGAGAAAATCTATGTCAGATTTAAAAAAATATGAAGGTGTCATTCCAGCCTTCTACGCATGTTATGATGATCAAGGAGAAGTAAGTCCAGAGCGTACGCGTGCCTTGGTGGAATACTTCATTGATAAAGGTGTTCAAGGTCTTTATGTTAATGGTTCTTCTGGTGAATGTATCTACCAAAGCGTTGAAGACCGCAAGTTAATCTTGGAAGAAGTCATGGCAGTTGCCAAGGGCAAATTGACAATCATTGCTCACGTTGCTTGCAACAATACCAAAGACAGTATGGAACTTGCTCGCCATGCTGAAAGCTTGGGTGTAGATGCCATTGCAACGATTCCGCCGATTTATTTCCGCTTGCCAGAATACTCAGTTGCTAAGTACTGGAACGATATCAGTTCTGCAGCTCCAAATACAGACTACGTGATTTACAACATTCCTCAATTAGCAGGTGTTGCTTTGACTCCAAGCCTTTACACAGAAATGTTGAAAAACCCACGTGTTATCGGTGTTAAGAACTCTTCTATGCCAGTTCAAGATATCCAAACCTTTGTAAGCCTTGGTGGGGAAGACCATATCGTCTTTAACGGTCCAGATGAGCAGTTCCTAGGTGGCCGTCTCATGGGTGCTAAAGCTGGTATTGGTGGTACTTATGGTGCCATGCCAGAACTCTTCTTGAAACTCAACCAATTGATTGCTGACAAAGACTTGGAAACAGCGCGTGAATTGCAGTACGCTATCAACGCTATCATTGGTAAACTCACTTCTGCACATGGAAATATGTACGGTGTCATCAAAGAAGTCTTGAAGATCAATGAAGGATTGAATATTGGTTCTGTTCGTTCACCGTTGACACCAGTGACTGAAGAAGATCGTCCAGTTGTAGAAGCAGCTGCAGCCTTGATTCGTGAAACCAAGGAGCGCTTCCTCTAATCCATAAGGAGGTATTTATGACACACTACGTTTCAATTGATATCGGTGGAACAAATATCAAATATGGTTTGATTGACCAAGAAGGCCAACTTGTTGAATCGCATGAAATGCCAACAGAGGCGCATAAAGGTGGACCTCATATCTTACAAAAGACAAAAGATATTGTAGCTAGCTATTTAGAAAAAGGTCCAGTAGCAGGTGTTGCTATTTCTTCTGCTGGGATGGTGGATCCAGATAAGGGTGAGATTTTCTATGCTGGGCCTCAAATCCCTAACTACGCAGGCACCCAGTTCAAAAAGGAAATCGAGACTAGCTTTAATATTCCTTGTGAAATTGAAAATGATGTCAACTGTGCAGGTTTGGCTGAGGCAGTATCTGGTTCAGGCAAGGGAGCGAGTGTGACACTTTGCTTAACCATTGGAACCGGTATCGGTGGTTGCTTGATTATGGATGGGAAAGTCTTCCATGGTTTTAGCAATTCAGCATGTGAAGTCGGTTATATGCATATGCAGGATGGAGATTTCCAAGACTTGGCCTCTACAACAGCCTTGGTGGAGTATGTAGCAGCAGGTCATGGAGATCCAGTTGACCAGTGGAATGGTCGACGTATCTTTAAGGAAGCCACTGAAGGAAACAAGATTTGTATGGCTGGTATTGATCGTATGGTAGACTATCTAGGAAAAGGTCTGGCAAATATTTGCTATGTTGCCAATCCAGAAGTGGTCATTCTAGGTGGTGGTATCATGGGACAAGAGGCTATCCTCAAACCCAAGATCCGTAAAGCCTTGAAAGATGCCTTGGTACCAAGTCTGGCTGATAAGACGAGATTAGAATTTGCCCATCATCAAAATACAGCAGGTATGTTGGGTGCTTATTATCACTTTAAAACAAAACAATCCTAGTTTGGTTCAACCAAACTAGGATTTTCTAATCAAGTTCCCTTGACTTTCTTTATAATTGTGAGATAATAAATAAAATATATAAAGGAGTTATATAAAATGGCTATAGCGAATTCAAGTAAAATTGTAACCTTCCAAGCTAATAGAGAATTGGTAAATGATGCCATGGAAGTGTTAAAAGAACAAAATCTCTCTCTTTCATCGGCACTCAGATTATTTTTAAAGAATGTTGCCGTAACAAATGAAGTAGATTTACTGAGTGAAGAGGAATTAGAGAAGGAGTATTTGTTTAGGCAATTACAAGCAGAAGTTCAAGAAAGTTATGCCAAAATTGAGTCTGGAAATTACTTGACAGATGAGGATGTCGTGACACGCTATGGATTATAAAAAAATATAGGCTTTTGTATTCTCCTAGAGTGATTGATAGTCTGGATAAAATATATCAGTATATAGCGGAGGAAATCGGTTCTGTAGAGGTTGCTAGACGAAAAGTAGCCAATATTAGAAAAGATATTAATCGGCTAGAAATTTTCCCCCAAGCTGGATTTGATGCCGATGAAAAATTTGGTAAGAAATTAGACCCTCACTACCAAACGCGAGGATTGACCTTGAGTAAGGATTACATCGTATTATATACAATTGTTGAGGATACCGTCAGACTTGCTTATTTACTCCCTTCAAAAAGTGATTACATGAAATTATTCAAGACTAAGTCAAGATATGACTAATTCATAATCTTGAAGAGGTATGTTTGGTGATGAATAAAAATCCTAGTTTGGCTGAGCCAAACTAGGATTTTCTGACGCGTTTTTGTCTACGATAGCCGTTGAGTTTTTTATTTTCCCAGTAGCTATTAAAGATTTTTTCCTTGCTTTCGCGATTAATCTCCAAAAAGTAGGCATAAATCAAATCGATAAAGAAGAGCATAGGAAGTTGAGCGGATATTCGTTGGATATAGGAAGGCTGGCTGTGG
>JAWHFN010000043.1:0-11513 GCA_032565555.1 Streptococcus mitis
AATATGTTTATTTTGATGCTAGTAAGGGAGATTTAGATGAAATCCTTGTTTCTGTGGGTGATAAAGTCAGTGAAGGGCAGGCTTTAGTCAAGTACAGTAGTTCAGAAGCCCAGGCGGCCTATGATTCAGCGAGTCGAGCAGTTGCTAAGGCAGACCGTCATATCAATGAACTCAATCAAGCACGAAATGAAGCTGCTTCAGCTCCCCAGTTACCAGTACCAGCAGGAGGCGAAGGAGCTGCAGCCCAAACTCCAGCTCCAGTCTCAGGAAATTCAGTGTCATCTATTGATGCACAATTAGGTGATGCTCGTGATGCTCGTGCAGATGCAGCAGCGCAATTAAGCAAGGCTCAAAGTCAGTTGGATGCAATGACGGTTCTCAGTACCTTAGAGGGAACTGTGGTCGAAGTCAACCGTAATGTTTCTAAATCTCCAACTGGAGCTAGCCAGGTGGTAGTTCATGTCGTTAGCAATGAAAACTTGCAAGTTAAGGGGGAACTATCTGAATATAACCTTGCCAACCTCTCTGTAGGACAAGAAGTAACCTTTACTTCTAAAGTTTACCAAGATAAGAGCTGGACTGGTAAGATTAGCTACATTTCTGACTACCCTAAAAACAATGGTGAAGCAGCAAGTGCAGCTACTGCCGCAGCAGGTGGTAATTCTGGTTCTAAATATCCATATACCATTGATGTTACAAGTGAAATCGGTGATTTAAAACAAGGATTCTCAGTAAGTGTTGAGGTGAAGAACAAGACTAAAGCTATTTTGGTTCCTCTAACAAGTATTGTGACTGAAAATGATAAGAACTATGTCTGGGTGCTTGACGAGCAGAAAAAGGCCAAAAAAGTGGAAGTTGGTTTGGGTAATGCTGATGCAGACAACCAAGAAATCACTTCAGGTCTGACAAATGGAGTCAAGGTCATCAGTAACCCAACGTCTTCTCTAGAGGAAGGAAAAGAGGTGAAGGCTGATGAAGAAACTAATTAGTTTAAAAAATATCTGCAGAAGCTACCGTAATGGTGACCAAGAACTGCAGGTTCTCAAAAATATCAACCTAGAAGTGAATGAGGGTGAATTTGTTGCCATCATGGGACCATCCGGTTCAGGTAAGTCAACCCTGATGAACACGATTGGCATGTTGGATACACCAACCAGTGGAGAGTATTATCTTGAAGGTCAAGAAGTGGCTGGACTAGGTGAAAAACAACTAGCCAAGGTCCGCAACCAACAAATCGGATTTGTCTTTCAACAGTTCTTTCTTCTATCTAAACTCAATGCTCTGCAAAACGTAGAATTGCCCTTGATTTATGCGGGAGTTTCGGCTTCAAAACGTCGCAAGTTAGCTGAGGAATATCTAGATAAGGTTGAATTGACAGAACGTAGTCATCATTTGCCTTCGGAATTATCTGGTGGTCAAAAGCAACGTGTGGCTATTGCGCGTGCCTTGGTAAATAATCCTTCTATTATTCTAGCGGACGAACCGACAGGAGCCTTGGATACCAAAACAGGGAATCAAATTATGCAACTATTGGTTGACTTGAACAAAGAAGGAAAAACCATTATCATGGTAACGCATGAGCCTGAGATCGCTGCTTATGCCAAACGTCAGATTGTCATTCGAGATGGAGTTATTTCATCTGATAGTGCTCAGTTAGAAAAGGAGGAAAACTAAGATGCAGAATCTAAAATTCGCCTTTTCATCTATCATGGCCCATAAGATGCGCTCTTTTCTCACTATGATTGGAATCATCATCGGTGTTTCATCAGTTGTTGTGATTATGGCTCTAGGAGATTCTATGTCTCGTCAGGTTAATAAAAATATGACCAAGTCACAGAAGAATATCCATGTCTTTTTCTCGCCTATCAAAAGTAAAGATGGTTCTTTTACCCAAAAGCAATCAGCTTTGACAGTATCTGGTAAAGAAGAGGATGTTCCTGTTGAACCACCAAAACCGCAAGAATCCTGGGTCAAGGAGGCAGCAAAACTTAAGGGTGTGGACAGTTACTATGTAACCAACTCAACGAATACCACCCTGTCTTATAAAGATGTGGCCAGTGTCATTTTGCTAGACCAAGAACTTGCTAATAGCCTGTTTGGATCTGCTCAAGAAGCTGTTAACCAGGTTATAGATGTTGGTGGCTTTAGCTATCGTGTCATTGGTGTCTATACCAGCGATGAGGCCAAGACTGCCAAGACTTTTGGTATTGGTGGACTTCCAATTACGACTAATATTTCTCTTGCCAATAACTTTAATACGGATGAAATTTCTGATATTGTCTTCCGTGTCAATGATACCAGTTTGACACCAACAGTGGGACCAGAATTAGCTAGAAAATTGACCGAGATTGCTGGTCTTCAGCAAGGGGAGTATCAGGTGTCAGATGCGACTGCTGCCTTCCAAGAAGTACAACAAATGTTCGGTTTTATAACTACGATTATTAGTGCCATTGCAGGAATTTCACTTTTTGTTGGAGGGACTGGTGTTATGAACATCATGCTGGTTTCGGTGACGGAGCGTACGCGTGAGATTGGTCTCCGTAAGGCTTTGGGTGCAACGCGTGCCAATATTTTAATTCAGTTTTTGATTGAATCTATGATATTGACCTTGCTTGGTGGAGTCATTGGTTTAACCATTGCGACAGGCTTAACCGCTATAGCTGGTATACTCTTGCAAGGATTGATTGCGGGTATAGAAGTAGGAGTATCAATTCCAGTTGCCCTATTTAGTCTTGCAGTTTCGGCTAGCGTGGGTATGATTTTTGGAGTCTTGCCAGCCAACAAGGCATCGAAACTTGATCCAATTGAAGCCCTTCGTTATGAATAGAATAAACAAGATGGACACTCGTCTATCTTGTTTTTGTATGGATTTCTCTATCGAAAATCCTTCAAAATGTGATATAATGAAGTGTTAGAAAAACAGGTTTCATTTGCCTGGAAAGGAAAAATTATGTCTGAAAAGAATTTTTATATTACAACGCCGATATACTATCCATCTGGAAAACTTCATATCGGATCTGCCTACACAACCATCGCCTGTGATGTCCTAGCACGTTACAAACGCTTGATGGGCTACGATGTCTTTTATCTGACAGGTCTTGATGAACATGGTCAGAAAATCCAGCAAAAAGCTGAAGAAGCTGGAATCACCCCTCAAGCCTATGTTGACGGAATGGCAGTTGGTGTTAAAGAACTCTGGCAATTACTCGATATCTCATACGATAAATTCATCCGTACAACGGATGACTACCATGAAAAAGTAGTAGCTCAAGTCTTTGAGCGCCTGCTTGCTCAAGATGATATCTATTTGGGTGAATATTCTGGTTGGTACTCAGTCTCAGATGAGGAATTCTTTACAGAAAGCCAGCTTGCGGAAGTTTTCCATGACGAAGCTGGAAATGTAACTGGGGGTATTGCTCCATCAGGTCACGAAGTAGAATGGGTTTCTGAAGAATCATACTTCCTTCGTCTCAGCAAATACCAAGATCGTTTGGTGGAATTTTTCAAGTCCCATCCTGAATTTATCACTCCAGATGGTCGTCTGAATGAAATGCTTCGCAACTTCATCGAACCAGGTTTGGAAGATTTGGCAGTTTCTCGTACAACCTTTACATGGGGAGTACCAGTCCCATCAAATCCAAAACACGTTGTCTACGTTTGGATTGATGCCCTTCTTAACTATGCGACAGCTCTTGGCTACGGTCAAGATGAACATGGTAACTTTGACAAGTTCTGGAATGGAACAGTTTTCCACATGGTAGGAAAAGACATCCTTCGTTTCCACTCAATCTATTGGCCAATCCTTCTTATGATGTTGGATATCAAATTGCCAGATCGTTTGATTGCTCATGGTTGGTTCGTCATGAAAGACGGTAAAATGTCTAAGTCTAAAGGGAATGTCGTTTACCCTGAAATGTTGGTAGAGCGTTATGGATTAGATCCACTTCGTTACTACCTCATGCGTAGCCTTCCAGTTGGTTCAGACGGAACCTTCACTCCAGAAGACTATGTAGGCCGTATCAACTACGAATTGGCCAATGACCTTGGAAACCTCCTCAATCGTACGGTTTCTATGATTAACAAGTACTTTGATGGACAAATTCCAGCCTATGTAGAGGGTGTAACAGAGTTTGACCATGCTCTTGCTGAGGTTGCAGAACAATCAATTGCAGACTACCACACACACATGGAAGCAGTTGACTACCCACGTGCTCTTGAAGCAGTCTGGACTCTGATCTCTCGTACCAATAAATACATCGATGAGACCGCACCATGGGTCTTGGCTAAGGATGAAGCACTTCGTGACCAATTAGCAAGTGTCATGAGTCACTTGGCAGCTAGCCTTCGTATCGTCGCTCACTTGATTGAACCATTTATGATGGAAACCAGTCGTGCACTCTTGAATCAACTTGGCTTGGAAGAAGTAGCTAGCCTTGAAAACTTGAGCTTGGCTGACTTCCCAGCAGATGTGACTGTAGTTGCCAAAGGAACACCAATCTTCCCACGTCTGGATATGGAAGAAGAAATCGCCTATATCAAGGAACAAATGGAAGGCAACAAACCAGCGGTCGAAAAAGAGTGGAACCCAGACGAAGTTGAACTCAAACTAAACAAGGAAGAAATCAAGTTTGAAGACTTTGACAAGGTTGAAATCCGTGTCGCAGAAGTCAAAGAAGTGTCTAAAGTAGAAGGTTCAGATAAGTTGCTTCAATTCCGCTTGGATGCTGGTGATGGTGAAGACCGTCAAATCCTCTCAGGAATTGCAAAATACTATCCAAATGAACAAGAATTGGTTGGTAAGAAAGTTCAAATCGTTGCCAATCTCAAACCACGTAAAATGATGAAAAAATATGTCAGCCAAGGGATGATCCTATCAGCTGAACATGATGGAAAATTAACCCTTCTTACAGTTGATCCAGCTGTACCAAACGGAAGTGTGATTGGGTAAAAATAGACAGGACTAGTTCATGCTAGTTCTGTTTTTTATTTATACTCAATGAAAATCAAAGAGCAAACTAGGAAGCTAGCCGCAGGTTGCTCAAAACACTGTTTTGAGGTTGTAGATAAAACTGACGAAGTCAGCTCAAAACACTGTTTTGAGGTTGTGGATAGAACTGACGAAGTCAGTAACCATATCTACGATAAGGCGACGCTGACGTGGTTTGAAGAGATTTTCGAAAAGTATTAACTATTATGCTTTACAAACTAGTGTGAAAGTGGTATATTATAGGTGGAGTTGCTAGTAGGTATTACAAAATAGATTAGAAGGGAGAAGTGATGAAAGAAACTCAACTATTAAAAGGTGTTCTTGAAGGTTGTGTTCTGGATATGATTGGTCAAAAAGAGCGATATGGCTATGAATTGGTTCAAACTTTGCGAGAGGCTGGATTTGACACTATTGTTCCAGGAACTATTTATCCTTTGTTGCAAAAGTTAGAAAAAAATCAATGGATAAGAGGCGATATGCGCCCGTCGCCAGATGGTCCAGATCGGAAGTATTTTTCGTTAACTAAAGAAGGAGAAGAGCGTGTCTCGGTCTTTTGGCAACAATGGGACGATTTGAGTCAAAAAGTAGAAGGAATTAAGAATGGAGGATAAACCATGACGAAAATGAAGTATTATGAAGAAACAAACAATTTGTTGCATGAGTTTTCTGAGGAGAATCAGCAGTATTTTGAGGAACTGTGGGATAGTTTTAATCTTGCTGGATTTCTCTATGATGAAGACTATCTCAGAGAGCAGATCTATTTGATGATGTTAGATTTCTCAGAAGCAGAACGAGATGGCATGAGTGCAGAGGATTATCTAGGTAAGAATCCTAAAAAAATAATGAAAGAGATTCTCAAGGAAGCACCACGCAGTTCTATCAAGGAGTCCCTTTTGACACCAATTTTTGTCCTAGCGATATTACGTTACTATCAGCTACTGGGTGATTTTTCAAAAGGCCCTCTCTTAACAGTCAATTTGCTCACGTTTTTAGGGCAACTTCTTATTTTTCTGATTGGATTTGGACTTGTGGCTACAATCTTACGTTGGGGGCTAGTCCAAGATTCTCCTAAGATGAAAATTGGCACTTATATTGTCGTTGGGATTCTTGTTCTACTAGTTGTTCTGGGATATGTAGGAATGGCAAATTTCATTCAAGAAGGAGCCTTTTATCTTCCGGCTCCCTGGGATAGTTTGTCTGTCTTTACGATTTCCCTAGTCATCAGTATTTGGAATTGGAAAGAACCGATTTTTCGTCCATTTGTTAGTATGATTATTGCCCATCTTGTGGTAGGTTCTCTGCTTCGTTACTATGAGTGGATGGGCATTTCAAATGTTTTCCTTACAAAAGTTATTCCTTTAGCTGTTCTCTTTATTGGTATCTTTCTCCTGTTCCGTGGGTTTAAGAAGATAAAATGGAGTGAAATATAGTCAAAAAGCCGTTGCAAAGCGGTTTTTAACAATAATAATATATAATACAATTGATTGTTTTGATATATTATAGTAAAATGGAATAAAAATGCTTAAGGATGTTAAATATGAAGAAGTTGGTTTATGCGAGTCTAGCCTTTTTATCAGTCTTTACCTTGGCGGCTTGTTCTGGTCATAAGGAAGAAGCAAAAGTTCCAGAAGCAAACGTGGAACAAAAACAAGCTAAGTTTGATGAAAAGTTGTTTAAAGAAGCTGGTCTATTGCCTTTTAAAAGTGAAAAACAGCTTGAACTTGGAGAACTTGATTCTAAAAATCGTGCGACGGGTGCTCATATTCAGCTAAAGGATAGCGATGAGCCAACTGAGAAAAGAGATTCAAAATTGACCTATGATCCAGTAGGGTGGCACAACTATAAATTCTTTTACGGAGATGGCCGGGAAGAAGCTTGGTTGATGAGTAGAGGTCATTTAATTGGTTACCAATTTAGCGGTTTGAATGACGAAAAGCGAAATTTAGTTCCTATGACTAACTGGCTCAATGCTGGAAACTATTCTGGAACGGATGAACATAACCAGAGTAGTATACTTTACTATGAAAATCGATTGGATTCATGGCTCGCTAATCATCCAAACTTCTATCTTGACTACAAGGTGACGCCAATTTATCAAAATGATGAGCTTATTCCTAGACAGATAGGGTTGCAATATGTAGGGATTGATGAAAATGGTAAACTCTTAGAAATTAAATTGGAGAGTAGTAAAGAAAAGGTGGATAAGTATTCTGTGACGCATGTCGTTTTAGACAATGTTTCGGCTAATGCAGAAATTAACTATTTGGATGGTACTGCTAAAAACCTAGTTGAAGACGCAAAAGTAAAAGAAGAAAAAGAAAAAGCCAAGAAGGAAGCTGAGGGAAAGGCTAAGAAAGAGGCGGAGGAAAAAGCAGAATCCGAGAAGAAGGCGAAAGAAGAGGAAGAAAAGGCTCGTCAAGCAGAACAAGAAAAGGAAGAGAGTCAGGAATCAAACACGCATTCAGCAAATTCAGGTGGTTATTTCAAAGATTCCAGAGGAAGATGGCATAAACCAAATGGCAAGTATGCCTCTAAGAAAGAAATTAAAGCAGCTGGATTAACTTGGTAATCATGTAAATGATGGAAGAATAGAATAAATCACAGTCAAAAAGCCGTTGCAAAGCGGTTTTTGTTATAATGAAGGGAAGAATGTTAGAAATTTAAGGAGAAAAATTTGATGAGATACATAACTCTTGGTCAAGATGACAAAGAATTATCAGAAATTGTTCTCGGAATGATGAGAATAAAAGATAAGTCTGTAAAAGAAGTTGAAGAGCTTGTAGAAACAGCACTTTCTATTGGAATCAATGCTTTCGACTTGGCTGATATATATGGTCGTGGTCGTTGTGAAGAACTGTTAGGTCTTGTCCTAAAAAATCGTCCAGATTTAAGAGAAGAGATGTGGATTCAGTCAAAATGTGGCATTCGCATTGAAGAATTTACCTATTTTGATTTTTCTAAGGACTATATTATAAAATCAGTTGACGGAATTTTGCAAAGATTGAAGATTGATCATCTAGATAGCTTGCTCCTTCATCGACCAGATGCTTTGATGGAATCTAACCAAGTAGCAGAAGCCTTTGATCTTCTTTATAAACAAGGTAAGGTCCGAAATTTTGGAGTTTCTAATCAAAATCCTATGATGATGGAGTTGCTTAAAAAAGATGTCAAGCAGCCGTTAGCTGTTAATCAGCTACAATTGAGTGCGGCTTTTACTCCAGGATTCGAATCAGGTTTTCATGTTAATATGGAAGATAGTCAAGCAGCTATGCGAGATGGCAGCATTTTTGAATATTGCAAATTACACGATGTGGTCATTCAAGCATGGTCTGTCTTACAATTTGGGTATTTTAAAGGGAATTTTGTTGGAAATGAGAAATTTCAAGCTTTAAATCAAGTACTTGATCGTTTAGCTATTAAATATGGAGTAACCTCTTCAACTATTGCCATTTCTTGGATATTGCGTTATCCAGCAAAAATGCAGGCAGTGGTAGGAACAACAAATCCTAAGCACTTGAGAGAAGTTAGCCAAGCGGCAAACTTTAGCTTAACAAGAAAAGAATGGTATGAAATTTATCTTGCAGCAGGGAATGATTTACCTTAGGAAAAAATGCATTTAAAGAAATCATAGTCAAAAAAACATTGGAAAACGTTTTTGATATGTGACCATTTGTCTGTCTTGATTCGTTAGGTACGGTTCATTAACGGATGATTATGATTTAATACTTAATGAAAATCAAAAAGCAAACTAGGAAGCTAGCCGCAAGCTGTACTTGAGTACGGTAAGGCGACGCTGACGTGGTTTGAAGAGATTTTCGAAGAGTATAACTATTCTGATTTACATACTAGCAGGGAAGTAGTATCCCATAATTGGCGGTACGATAGTAGATATTATAAAAAAGACTAGAGTGCTTTTGAATTTAAAACATTATAGAGAATAAAAACGAGGTTAGGATTTGTCCCGACCTCTTTTACATATAATAAACAATAGCAATGTATTGGAGGGCAGATGCTGCTAGGATAAAGAGATGCCAAATCATGTGGAAATAAGGTTTTTTCTTTGCATAAAATCCAGCCCCAACTGTATAACAGAGTCCACCGCTTACCATGAGACTCCAGAAAATTGGCGTCGTTTGACTGATAATGGCAGGAATGATAGCTAGAACCAACCAGCCCATAATCAGGTAAAGGGCAAGGCTAAATTTCTCATTGACTTTTTTAGCAAAGATTTTATAGAGAATACCAAAGATGGTCGTTCCCCACTGGATGACAATAATCAGATAACCAAACCAGTTGTTCATTAAGGTCAAGACGACAGGCGTGTAAGATCCAGCAATGGCAACGTAAATCATAGAATGGTCGATGATTCGCAAGACATATTTGTGGGTCGAACCATAGGCCATAGAGTGATAAATGGTGGATGATAGGAACATGAGAAAGAGACTAATAACGAAAATGGAAACGCCGATAGATGATAAAAATCCGTGTGTCTCATAACTATAGGTAGATGAAATGGGGAGTAAGATGAGCATGATGACTGCCCCCACAGCATGGGTTACACTATTAGCAATCTCCTCTCCAAAACTGAGTTGTTTGCTGAATTTAAGACTGGTGTTCATTGGATTACCTCCTCTTGAGTACGATGGATTAAGTCTAGAGTTTGATGATAGAGTTTAACGGTTTGGCAGCTGGTTTGGATAATAGGGTTAGCTGGATCAATTCCTTGGTTCATGTAGTCCACAAAAGCATCGTAGAGTTGGTCTGAACTTGCTTGACTTTGTAGAGTATTAAGTGTCTGTGCTATTTCTTGAATAGAAAATACAGACTTGAGGCTTGTGATAGCAATCAGACGGGCAATCTGTTGGCGTTGGTATTTTTTCTTGTCAGGCTTTGTCAGGTAACCATGTTTGACATAATTGTTGACCATGGATGCTGTCAGGCCCTTGTCTTTATCAGGAGAAATAGGGGTGCAGACCTGATTGACATAGAGTAAAACCTGGTCCAGATAGAGGTCAATGTTTGGAATTTCTGCCCATTTTGGGTAGGAAAAGGTAGTTTTCATTTCCAACTCCTTTTTATCTAGTTTCAATAACTAGATTATAAAATAACAAAAACAGAAAGTCAAGTTTTAACTGCTTGTAGAAAGACTTAAATTATGCTATGATGGGAGAAACTAGTCAGAAATGAGGAGAAAAGATGGAGATTCGTTTAGCTTTTCCAAATGAAGTAGATGCCATCATGCAAGTGATGGAGGATGCTAAAAAATGTTTAGCGGATGCTGGTAGTGACCAGTGGCAAAATGGTTATCCAAATGCTGATATTATTGTTGAAGATATTATCTCAGGGCAAGCCTACGTAGCCTTGGAAGAAGGAGAACTACTAGCTTATGCTGCTGTGACCAAGAGTCCAGAGGTAGCCTATGAAGACATTTATGAAGGAAACTGGCAAGCTGGGGAGTCAGAGTACCTAGTCTTTCACCGTATTGCTGTGGCAGCAGATATACAGGGACAAGGAGTTGCTCAAACCTTTTTAGAGGGCTTGATTGAAGAATTTGATTATCTAGATTTTCGCTCAGATACGCATGCTGAAAACAAGGTTATGCAACATATTTTTGAAAAACTTGGTTTTAAACGAGTTGGAAAGGTACCGGTTGATGGGGAACGCTTGGCCTATCAAAAATTGAAGAAATAATGCAAAAGAAGTACGCAAAAATGCTCTATTCTTCGCCGATTGGTGCCCTTTCTCTCGTAGCTGATGACCATTATTTGTATGGAATTTGGGTACAGGAGCAGAAGTATTTTGAGAGGGGGATAGGAGATGAGACGATAGAAGCAGTTGTTAGTCATCCCATTTTAACCCCAGTTATTGCTTGCTTAGATGATTACTTTAAAGGCAAGTCTCAGGATTTATCCAACTTGCCCTTGGCTCCACTCGGAACAAATTTTGAAAAGAGAGTTTGGTCCTATTTACAGGGAATTCCTTATGGTCAGATAGTGACCTATGGGCAAATAGCACAAGATTTGCAAGTGGCTTCTGCTCAAGCAATTGGTGGAGCAGTGGGGCGGAATCCTTGGTCTATCCTAGTACCTTGTCATCGGGTGCTGGGAGCAGGCAAGTGTCTGACAGGTTATGCTGCAGGAGTGGAAAAGAAAGCTTGGCTCTTGGAGCATGAAGGCGCAGATTTTAAAGATACAAAATAGAAAGTGAAACACATGTTAGAATTTATCGAATACCCAAAATGTTCAACTTGTAAAAAAGCAAAACAAGAATTAAACCAATTAGGTGTGGACTATAAAGCCGTTCATATCGTCGAAGAAACACCTAGCCAAGAAGTCATTTTAAACTGGCTAGAAACCTCAGGTTTCGAGTTGAAGCAATTTTTTAACACCAGTGGAATCAAATACCGTGAATTGGGGCTGAAAGATAAGGTAGGAAGTCTGTCAAACCAAGAAGCAGCTGAGTTGCTAGCAAGCGACGGAATGTTGTTAAAACGACCCATTTTAGTAAAAAATGGAACTGTTAAGCA
>JAWHFN010000044.1:0-11243 GCA_032565555.1 Streptococcus mitis
CTCCCTGTATAGCAACTCGTCACAGAACATACATTCTTCTTCCTGTTCTCGACGTTGTCCATAAAAATCATTACATACGTGAAAACCATCTTTATAAATTCGACGGACACTTTCACGAACATGCTTAGCCTTGACAGGGGCGTCTGCTTCCACCTCACCCAAGCGTTCGCGCAACTTACTATTTTCCAAACGAAGAGCTGTATTTTCCTCTACCAGGCTCTTGAGATTTTTCTTGATGGCTTCCACATCGGCCAAGGTCACCAATAACTGTTGGGAAAAATCATCCAGCGCGTCAAATAATTCTTTTTTGTCCATAAACCAGCTCTTTCCTTTCTTTATCGTTCATTTTTGAATTTACATTTCTTTCAAAACCAGATATTCCATGGCATTTTGAAAGCTGACATTAGCTTGCCACATTTTTCTAGCTTCTAACAAATCTTGTAGAATCACCCTTACTCTTACTTGCAGAAGGTCCTGCCCACAGAGGACTTCAAGGATTCGCAAGACCTGATCCTGTTTTTCCTTGTCATCTGCCAAGTTGGCTAATTTAGCAACTTGCAGATAACTTTCTTTTTTCTTAGCTAATAACCCAGTCAGCAGGCGTTCACTTTCATCGACCAAGGTCCAAAAACTTGCCTGATTGGCCAACTTTTCTGCTTCAGCTCGCGATTGACTAAACTGGGCTAAAAGAGTCGCTTTTTTCTTAACCAGTCCCATTTGTTCTAAGAGCAAGATGAGCTTTTCTTCTTGCTTTGTAAAGTGGAAAATCTGAGTCCGACTTCGAATTGTCGGTAACATCTTTTCCTCATCGCTAGTCAAGAAGAAAATGTAAACCTCACTCTGGGGTTCTTCGATGACCTTGAGCAAAGAATTGGCTGCGTTAGGATGCATTTTCTCAGCTTGCTCGATAATAAAGACCTGCTGCTGGCTTTCAATCCCTGCTTGAGAAAACTGCCCCACCAATTCTCGAATCCGTTCTGTCTTGATGACCTGATTGACTGGCTTAATCAAGGTGACATCGGGAAATTCTCCCTGTTCAATCAGCTTACAATTTCGGCATTTCTCACATGGCAACACACCTACTTTATCTGTACAAAAAAGGCTCTTAGCCAAAAACTGCGCCATTTCCAAGCTTCCAAAGAAACCTGAAAAGAGGTAGGCATGATTGAGCTGGTCTTGTTCTAGGATACGGACAAAGCGGTCAAACTGGTCTGGTTGCCAAGCCTTTAGTTGATCTTGTTTCATTTGACCAAGCCCATTCTGTCAAACAAGACAGCCTTGGTTGTTTCCACAACTTGCTCCAATGGAAGACTCGCATCAATCTTGACAATGCGATTTCCTTCTTTGTCCAGAAGAGAAAGGTAACCTTGACGGACTTTTTTATGCAAGTCCAACCCTTCCAAGTCCAAACGATTGACCTCGCGGTCACTATTAGCAGCAATGCGAGCCAGTCCTTCTTCCACCTCGATGTCAAAATAGAGTGTCAAATCGGGTTTAAGGCCATCTGTCGCAAACCGATTGAGCCAATCAATGGCGTCAATATCCAAGCCACGACCAAATCCCTGATAGGCAACGGAACTATCGATGAAGCGGTCCATAATGACCAACTTGCCAGCTTCAAGTGCTGGAAGAACTTTTTCCACCAAGTGCTGTCTACGACTGGCGATATAGAGAAGGAGCTCTGTTTTAGGATCCATCTGAGTATGACTTGGGTCCAAAATCACTTGACGAATCTTCTCCCCAATCAAGACTCCACCTGGCTCACGGGTCGTCAGCACCTCTACCCCTTTTTCCTCTAAAATTGGGAGCAGAGCCTCTAAAACACTGGTCTTGCCTGCTCCCTCTGGTCCCTCAAGAGAGACTAAAAATCCTTTTGACATATCTAACTCATTTCTTTTTTACTACTTCTATTCTATCAAAAAAATAGAGGTTTGTGACAATCTTTTTGTCTTCTCATTTCATACTCAATGAAAATCAAAGAGCAAACTAGGAAGCTAACCGCAGGTTGCTCAAAACACTGTTTTGAGGTTGCAGATGGAAGCTGACGCAGTTTGAAGAGATTTTCGAAGAGTATCAACCACCATAAAAGAGGCAGACAAAGCCACCTCTTATTTACCTAGTTCTTGTGTTCGTTTGTAGGCTTGACCAACTGCATCCATGACCGTTCCTCGAAAAGCATGCGCTTCTAGGCTTGCTACACCAGCGATAGTCGAACCACCTGGGCTACAAACTTGATCTTTTAAGACCCCAGGATGTTGCTGACTTTCAAGGACCAATTGCCCAGCTCCTACCACAGTTTGTGCTGCCATTTTTAAAGCTATTTCTCGTGGCAATCCTGTCTGAACACCTGCATCTGCCAAGGCCTCAATAAAGAGATAGACAAAAGCCGGTCCACAGCCTGCAAGACCTGTCGCTGCATCGATTAAGCTTTCCCCAAGTTCAACCAAGAGACCAGCCTTAGTTAAAAGTTGACAAAATAGCTCACCGTCCTCAGCCCTGCAATTAGGAGACAAGGCATAACTAATCACTCCTTGACCGATAGAAGCAGGAGTATTTGGCATCATACGAATAATTCTGTGTTGATTTGGGATAAGACTTGCTAGTTTTTCTAAAGTCAATCCAGCTGCCATGGAAATCAAAAGAAGACTCTCTCGTTTTTCAAGAATGGTCTGACATTGAGAAAGCAAGTCTGAGAACTGGGCTGGTTTAACACCTAGAAAAATCACATCTGCTTCTGCAAAGATTTCGTCATTGGTGGAAGCCTGACCACCAAAGTCTGCAATGAAAGCATCTACCTTAGCTTGACTACGATTGGCAAGGAGAATCTGAGCACCCGTCTTGGCCTGCAAAACAGCCTTGGCCAAACTAGCTCCCATATTCCCCAAACCGATAAATCCAATCTTCATCTCTTACTCCCTTATCTGCCCATCACCAGCAACCACATACTTGTAGCTGGTCAATTCTTTTAAGCCCATTGGACCACGCGCGTGCAATTTCTGGGTAGAAATCCCCATTTCACAACCAAGACCAAATTGGCCTCCATCTGTGAAACGAGTTGAGGCATTGACATAGACAGCTGCAGAGTCCACTTGATCTGTAAAGTATGCTGCAGCTTCAGCATTTTCCGTCACAATGGCATCCGAATGATGGGTACTGTGGGTTTCAATATGGCTAACCGCTTCTTCTAAACTACTCACAACCTTAACAGCTAGGACATAGTCTAAAAACTCGGTGTCAAAGTCTTGTGCTTCAGCTGCTTGGCCTGAAACAAACTGACTTGCTTTACTATCCAAGCGGAATTGAATTGGCT
Source organism: Streptococcus mitis (assembly GCA_032565555.1). Taxonomy (GTDB): domain Bacteria; phylum Bacillota; class Bacilli; order Lactobacillales; family Streptococcaceae; genus Streptococcus; species Streptococcus mitis_DM. Next base: position 3,311 of record JAWHFN010000044.1, read on the forward strand.
CCAGTCCAGCTTCCTTACGCTCTGCAACTAGAACTTGCTCCAAGCGAGGAAGGAAACTTGCTGCTTTGTCTTCATGAACAAGTAGAACCTCCATGGCATTGCAGACAGAAGGACGACTAGTTTTAGCATTGTTGATAATAGACAGTGCCTTATCCTCATCTGCATCCTTATCCACATAGACATGGACAATCCCAGTTCCTGTCTCGATAACAGGTACAATCGCATTCTCAACCACTGCATTGATCAAACCTGCTCCCCCACGAGGAATAAGAAGATCTAGATAGCCCTTGGCTTTCATCATGGCATAGCTACTTTCACGGCTGGTATCTTCCACCAGTTGAATCACATCTGGATGAATGGTAGTCGTCTCCAAGCCCTTTTTCAAGGCTGTGACAATAGCATGAGCTGTTTGATAGGCATCTTTCCCACTACGAAGAACAACTGCATTCCCACTCTTGAGAGCCAAAGCAGCCGCATCAGACGTCACATTTGGACGGCTTTCATAGATAATACCAATAACCCCCATAGCTACACGTTTCTTTGTGATAACCAAACCATTTTTAAGCTGATTGGTTTCTAAAACTTCACCGATTGGATCTGGTAAAGCAACCACTTCACGAATCCCAGTTGCCATTGCTTCTATACGACCTGCATCCAAATAAAGACGATCCAGCATCACATCTGAGATTTTACCTTTGGCCGCTTCCATATCAAGGGCATTGGCTACTAAAATTTCCTCAGTAGCTGCTAATAAGTAATCAGCCATGGCTAGCAAGGCTTGGTTTTTCACCTCTTCACTAGCTGTGTTAATCGATTTTTTAACAGCCTGTACCTGTTCAAATTGTTCTTGTGTACTTACCATAGTTTACCTCTAAAATTCTGTAAAGAGTAGTTGGATTTCAGGAGTAATGGAAATCCAGTCATCACGGTGAATCAAGACACCCTTGGCTTTTTGAGAACGCAACATATCCTCCAAAGCAGATGCACCAAATTGCACACGCCCTTTTCCAAGTGATTTTCCACTTTCCTTGTCAAATACTGTCACAATATCACCGTAAGAAAAGGCACCTTCTGCTTCAACAATACCAGATAAGAGAAGACTCTTTCCATGTTGAGAGAGAGCTTCAGCAGCACCTTTATCTACCCAAATAGAACCTTGACTCTGAGCATAGAAAGCCAGCCATTGTTTCTGGGTACGAAGTCCCTTCTCTTGAGCAACAAAGTAGGAACCATCCTTGGTCTCCTCAGCTGCTTCAATCATGGCATCTGTCTTCAAAGATGAGCAGATATAAACAGGAACTCCTGATTCCGTCGCAATAGTCGCTGCTTTGATTTTGGTTAACATGCCCCCAGTTCCGTTTGAAGAACCTGCTCCACCGGCCATATCAATAATCTCACGATTGATGGTCTCGATTTTCTCCAAGCGTTTGGCTCTTGGATCTGAATGAGGATTTCCTGTATAGAGACCGTCCACATCTGTCAAGAGAACCAAAAGGTCTGCTTGGACCATAGCCGCTACTTGGGCACTTAGAGTGTCATTGTCCCCGACCTTGAGCTCATCAATGACGACACTATCATTCTCGTTGATGATGGGAATTGCACCACGACTAAGTAGAACTGACAAAGCCTGATGGGCATTTTTATAACGGCGCTTATCCACAAAGTCATCCTGGGTCAGCAAGATTTGTGCAGAAACGATTTGGCGCAAGAGAAGATTGGTCGTGTATTCTTCCAACAAAAGGCCTTGCCCTACCGCTGCTGAAGCCTGTTTATCAGCAATCTTAGTCGGACGTTTTTTAAATCCTAAGGCTCCAAAACCAGCCGCAATGGCACCTGACGACACCAAAATCAATTCATGACCATCCTCGTGCAACATAGCCAACTGCTGGGTAATAGCCTTTACCTTACTACGTGATAAACTTCCATCCTCATTCGTCAGAGAAGAAGTCCCTACCTTAAAGACAATCCGTTTGTATTTCATAGTCTCACTCCGATTCTTCATATTTATCCATTATAACATGAATAGCAGGAAATAGAAAAGAGTTGATAGGAAAAAGAAGGCCCTAAAACCTTCTTTTTTACTACTGTGCTGATTCCGATTTGTTTGCACTCGTTTCAGAGCTTTGTGAAGTTGAAGAAGTCAAATCTTGACTAGTTGAAGAACTTGGAACACTTTCATGTTGACTCGTTTCTTGATTTTCAAGATCTTTTTTCACTACTTCATTCGATTCTTTTGTTTCTGAATTACTTGTAGTTCTAATTGTAGCAGATTTCTCGATCGGAACATCCACTAACCAGGCACCACTTGAGTCAACAGTATAGCCTTCTGGTGTCTTACCATTCACAAGTAATTGACCATTTTCTTTCAAGAAGTACCATTTATCCTTGTCCTTGATCCAACCAACAGCTCGTGAACCGTCTGTCTTGTAGAAGTACCAAGCATTTGCCTTTTTAAGCCAGCCTTGCTTCATAGCTCCTGATTCTTCTATATAGTAATGTTGACCTGCAACTTCTATTTCACCTGTCTTCATGATACCAGTAGAATCCATATAGTACCAGGTTTCTTTATCTTTTACCCAGCCCGTTTTCATTTCTCCTGATTGAGCAAAGTAATACCATTGCCCCTTATATTGAAGCCAACCTGTCTTCATAGAGCCATCGTTTGATAAATAATAGTTCTGACTTCCAGTATTTACCCAACCAATTTCCATCTGATTTTCTTTGTTGAAATAATACCAGATTCCATCAATTTTCTTCCAATTTTTAGCAGCAACACCAGAGTCTGTCAAATAGAACCAACGATTGTTCCATTTTTTCCATTGATTCTGTAATAAGATACCCGTTTGGTTAAAGTAATACCATTCACCCTTAATTTCATTCCAACCGACAGCATATTCTCCTGTAGAATCAGGTGCTTGATACCACCAGTTTCCATAAGCACTCTTATGCCAACCAGCTTGAAAACTTGGAATCTTCTTGTAGGAAGTTGAAATGTTTACTAAACCGTCTTGTCTAATATCAAAAACTGTCGCATCATAGTCTTTGCTGGCTGCGTTAATTCTCTCAATTCCTCGTTCTTTAAGCCAATTGACATACTCACTATCGACACCATTTTTCCAAGGTAGACTATCTGAAGTTTGAACAATCAAACTCGGACTCAAATTTTTAATGAAATCCTTGGTGTTTGATTTATTAGTATCATAGTGATGATTAAACTTCATCAAATCAACTTTTCCAATAAGAGGACCATACTTGTCTTCTGCTCCATGAACATTATCTAAGTCGCCCCCAAGGTAAATTTTCTTGCCATTGACTTTCACTACACTAATCAAGGAATTGGAATTGTCATCCCAAATTTTCTTTAATTCACCTGATGAATCTGTTTCATTTTCATAATTATAGAGTTGAATATCCATGTCCCCAAACTGAAAATGAGCATCTCCTTGTGTGATGTTTTGAATCACTGAAACACCTTTTTCTGCGGCAGTCTGTAAAACCTTATCATAGCCATACAGATTATCCCATAAACGTTCAGAATTAGTAATACGATTATCACTATATTTTTTAAGATAGACTCGGTCAACAGGATAGGTAGACAGTAATTCATCAACATTTCCAATATGGTCACTGTGAGTATGGGTTACTAAAATAAAATCAAGTTTTTGAACACCCAATTCCTTCAAACGACGAAAGACACGGTCTGTTAGAACATGCTTATAAGACGTTTCAATTCCTTCTCTCCATGGATAACGAGAATCACTTCCATCTGGGAAATCATAATCTTCTCCTGTATCCACCATGGCAAAATGTCCATTGCTTTCAAGAATAATCGCATCACTGCCACCTTCATGAACATTTATAAAGTGAATTTTATTTCCTGAACTTTCTTGAGCTTGAACATCTCCATACCATGACAAACCTAAAAAAGCGCCTGCAAGTGCTAAACTAATCAATTTCTTTTTCATTATTACTTCCTTAATTTCTCCAAAGTTTCCTTAAAAATTTCTGGAATATCTGCTGAAAATTCCATGGTCTCACCTGTTCTCGGATGAGTAAATCCTAGAGTCTTGGCATGAAGAAATTGTCCATGCCCTTTCAGAGTCTTGCGAGGACCATAGACTTCATCACCAGCGACTGGATGACCAATATAAGCCATGTGGACACGGATTTGGTGGGTACGTCCTGTCTCCAGCTGCAACTCCACTAAGCTATAATCACCAAAGCGTTCCAAGACGTGGAAACGAGTCACTGCAGGCTTACCTTTAGCAGTCACAGCCTGTTTCTTACGGTCTTTTTCACTACGGCCAATTGGAGCTTCAATCACACCACGATCATTAGGCAGATTTCCATGAACAATCGCACAATATTTGCGGAGAGACTTTTTATCCTTGAGCTCTTGGGCAAGTGCTAGATGCGCCTCATCATTTTTAGCAATCATAAGAAGACCTGACGTATCCTTATCAATACGGTGAACAATTCCTGGACGCAGAACCCCATTGATACCCGACAAGTCCTTAATATGATACATAAGGGCATTTACCAGAGTTCCACTAGTATGACCAACACTCGGATGCACCACCATTCCTTGAGGTTTGTTAACGACAGCAACGTCCTCATCTTGGTAGATGATTTCTAGTGGAAGATCCTCAGCCACATACTCTAAAACCTCTGGCTCTGGCACATGGTAAGTGACGACATCGCCCTCTTGGACCGTGTATTTAGCTTTCTTGACTTGACCATTGACCAAGACCTGCCCTGATTTGATTTGTTCATTCGCGAGACTACGTGATAATTCTGTCAAATCCGACAAAGCCTTATCCAAACGCAGGCCACCAGTTTCAATTTTAATTTCCATTTATTTCCTCTTTTAGCATTGCAATCAATAAAATAATCACTCCAACAGTCAGATAGCTATCTGCCACATTGAAAATTGCAAAATTGATAAAGTCAAGGTGGAACATATCCACAACAAAGCCCTGACTGATCCTGTCAATAAAGTTTCCAAGACCACCTGCGATTATCAAGGTCAAACCCAAGACCATCCAGAGTGAGTCCTCCATGTGCTTATGTAGATACCAAATGGCACCTACCATAACGACAAGTGTAATGATAGCAAATAACCACTGCTGGTCTTGTAAGATAGAAAAGGCTGCCCCTCGATTTTGCAGGTAGGTCAAGCTAACGAAATTGGGAATCCAAGAGCGCACTTCACCCAGTGGAATCTGCTGGACGATATAGGATTTTACCAACTGATCCAGCGCAATCAAAAGCAATACAATGACTGCCACTATTCCTCTTTTTTTCATGATTTCCTCTTCTGATTAAAATATTCTTGCATGACTTCTACAAAGAGAGTCCCAGCTTGACTAAGCTCCACTTCCTCACGTTTAACATAGACCATGCGATTATCCAAATTATCCTTGAGACGAATAACTGTGATGCCATTAACACTGTCACTATCTAAAAATCCAGAACCTGTCGCATAAGCGTCCGTCCGCTCCAAAATACCATTCAAGGTAGCACGGTCTGTCACATTAAACATCTGTGAGCTGGCACTGGTATCGACAAAGTTCTCTGAATAATAAAGGTACTCGTCTTTCTCTTGAGTGAAACGAACCGTTGGTAGATCAGCTAAATCCTCCATGACCAATTCCTCTTTCTGAGCCAAAGGATGCCCCTCACGGAGATAAATATGGGTATGGAAAGGAATCAATTCGATGACCTCCAGACCTAGCTTTTCAACGCGTTGCATGATCCCCTTTTTATTTTGATTGTTAAGGTAGATAATCCCAATCTCACTATGCCCTTGCGCTACTTCATCTAAGATTTGAACAGTAGTTGATTCAAAAATACGGAAATTTTTATAGTCAGGATAGCGCTCTGAAAAGGCCGTAATGGTTGGTGGCAAGAAGTCATAGTGCTGGCTAGCAATGGAAAATTCATCTTTTTCTTCTTCAGGATTGGCATACTGATTTTGAAAAACATCAAATCCTTTAACCAATTCTTGCGCTTTTTCATAGAATTCCATACCACGACGGGTCAAGAAAGTCCCTGAGCTGGTCCGACGGAAAATCTTAAAACCCAACTCTTTTTCCAAATCACGAACAGAAATGGACAGACTCGGCTGACTAACATACATCTTTTCAGCAGCTTCACGGAAAGTACCACTATTGGCAATGGCAACAACATAGCGTAATTGTTGAATGTTCATCTTCTACCCCCAACTTCTTTATCTTTTCATTATACCATATTTTAGAAGTTTTCCATCGAAGAAAAATAATGTCACTCATAAAATTCATCTACACTAAGAACGAAAAAATCATAGGTACCAAAACAAAAAAACAGGCTCTCCGAAAACTCGGAAAGCCTTATTTCAAGCCGTTTTTAGGCATTATTTTGCGATTGGGTAAACAGAAACTTGTTTTTTATCGCGTCCTTTACGTTCAAAGCGTACTACGCCTTCAACTTTAGCGAACAAAGTATCGTCTCCACCACGTCCAACGTTTACACCTGGATAGATGTGTGTACCACGTTGACGGTAAAGGATTGATCCACCTGTTACAGTTTGTCCGTCAGCTGCTTTAGCTCCAAGACGTTTCGCTTGTGAATCACGTCCGTTTGATGTAGAACCTCCACCTTTTTTGTGGGCGAAAAGTTGCAAGTTGTTAAGAGTCATTTTTAACATAATGTTTTCCTCCGTGTTAGTTTTCTGTGATAACTCTGGTTTGGACGAACTCAGAAGAGTTCTCCGATAAGTTTGCCATACCTAAGAAAAATGATTCAAAGAATAACTGGGTCATTTCTCTCTGGTGTGAAGGAAGATCTTTTGGAATTTCAACCATCAGATAGCCACCTTCATCTTCGTTTAATTCTAGGATTGGTTCATAGCCTGCAAATTTTTCAATAGAATTGATAAAGTTAATGGCAAGCGTAGAAACCGATGCACACACGACATCTAAGCCGTATTCGCCACTCTCGGCGTGTCCAGTAATTTCCGCACTCCTCAGCTCGCCATCTTCGGCTCTCTCAAAGACTGCTTGTATCATGTGTTCTCCTTAAAATTAAGCGTTGATTGCGTTGATGACAACTTTTGTATATGGTTGACGGTGACCTTGTTTACGGTGGCTACCTTTTTTAGGTTTGTACTTGTAAGTAACAACTTTCTTTTGTTTTCCTTGTTTTTCAACAGTTCCAACTACAGTAGCTCCAGCAACAAGTGGAGTTCCGACAACAGTGTTTTCACCGCCAACAAGAACAACTTCGTTAAAAGTAACTTCTTGACCAGCTTCAACGTTCAATTTTTCAACGTAAACTGCTTGACCAACTTCAACTTTAACTTGTTTTCCGCCAGTTTTGATAATTGCGTATGTGCTCATTATGCACCTCCTATGATTTTTATGGGTTTCCCCGATTTTTTTGTGAAGACTCGCCTAGCATCGTGGGACGAACCACTTAAACTTGAATAATCAAACAACGATGTTCGTGCGGTTGCACAGGATCGTGCATAGTCAACTCTTCAAGTATAGCATATCTCCTATTTTCTTACAAGTAATAACACCTAAAATGAAGCTTTTTCTTTTACTTTTTTCCTCCACTTAGCAAAAAGCATACTGAGGTAAAAAAAGCTCATCATAATGGGAACACCAAGAATGGTCTTTTCATGATAGAAAATCGTCAAATAAGCTGAAAAGACAACGCCAAGGACAAAACTACTAAGCAGGCTTACAAAGATAATCCCTTCACGTAAAAAAGGAGTGTGCTTGGTTCGGAAATAATCTCCAAAAGCCAGCATGGTTCGTTTGATATTCCCTGTCATAAAGGCGTTATTGTAGGCAATACCCGAAACCTCACCAAAAGCAGTTGTCACCAGGCCCATACAAAAGGCCAAGGGCGGTACTAGATAGATATTATCTACAGTTTGCGGTACAAAACC
>JAWHFN010000045.1:0-11124 GCA_032565555.1 Streptococcus mitis
CTGGATACCAGCATCGAGAAGATAAGCTGTCTCATATCTTCTAACACCGGTCTGAGAGCCACCCCAAACAAGCTCTCACCAGCTATTAAGCGAATTCCTGCTTGACGAAGGGATTTTATCCGATAAATCAGAGTCAAACTCATAAAGGTCAGCAGAAAAATAGCTAAACTCAGTAGCACCATAGGGGTGGCCGCCAATAATAAGACTATCGAAAATGGATCTTCTCCATTCGAAACAAAGCCTTGATAGCCAAGTTCTTTCAAGGTGGTCTGTAAACTCACTCCATCCAAACTTCCTGACACAATCAAGTAAGACCCTAATAAATCACTCGTTTCTGAACTCTCCTTGGAGGAAATGGTCAGACCTTCTGGAAGCTCTCCCTCACCATAAGTGGCATAGATAAAGCGTGTTTCTCCAGCTTCATTTGGCTCAACAATCCGACGGGCGATGAGACTATTATGCTCTACCGCCAAGTGACTCAAAGCCTCTGTCACCTCTTCGCGACTAGCTACTGGTTGATTTATCACCATTCCTGTCACATCAACAGAAGGATAGTTACCAAATAAAATCTCTTCTCGATGGTCAACGGAAGTTATCACCATATAAAGCGATACCAATACCATTGAAATCAAAATAAATAAACGTTTCATCATTTCCTCCAAAAAGTTACTTGGTCACTTAGTGAGAAGGTGACCAAGTAAAGCTAAACAATAGGGCTATACCATTCTAAACATTATAGTAGAATGCAACTTTCTCTCCCCAAGAAGTACGAATCCATGCACGAGAAGTCCCTCCAGCACCAGCATATCCCTTATCAGATGAACCAGTTTTTCTACTAACAACTGTTGAGCTATGATATTCTGAAGAGTGATAGTAGTTTGAGTAAGCACCTCCGTCACCTGAACCATACGTCCAGACACCACCATCTGGATACTTAACCGCGGCCGATACTACTGCTACACTTCCACCTAATGTTGCTGCAATGCTCGCTACAAGGGCTAATTTTTTAACTGTTTGTTTCATATTGATACTCCTCTATTTTTTATTTTATCATAAATATTTATTATATATTGTCCATTTTCTATTCAAGTAAAACTAAGTCATGGATCATAGACCTTTTCAAAGCAACACCTCATGGTATCCTCTCCTTATTTTTCTAATTTAGTCTATCAAGTTGTATTTATTATATGTTATGAATAAATTTTTTGAGACTAAGTAGACATAACTAAATTTTATTTAAACCACCAAGTAACTAAATAAAATAAACTAAAAAAGTTCATACTGTAATCTCCTTTCACATTTTTATTAATTATAAATTATTCTTAAATAAACTCAAAGGACATCAATGTCCTTAAAATAGAACCATTTCGTGTCATTTTTAGCTTATATATAAAAAAAACAGTCCTAAAGACGAACTTTAGAACTATTTCAATACTAGAACAAGGACATTTTTGTCACTGATTCACTATGTTTATAAATATTTTTTTAAATCTTCTTGCCATTGTTTCTCCAACATAGTAACTAAATAAGAATTTTCTATTATATCAGCAAATAGCTTCGATTTCTGATAGAACTGTTCGGCAGAAACATAATCATTGTTTATTATTAGAGATAATTTCCACTCCAACATTAATATAATTGGTTTCTTCTGAAAATCTTGTGTTTTTTCCATTATATGATTAAGGCTAAAGATATAAGCTCCGAGTGAATCATAAGACGACAAATTATCCAAACAGGCTAGACCCGAAAACAAAGTGTTACTTAAAGCAAACAGATATTCTGGTGCAATTAATTCTACATGATTTGTCAAACGAACTAAAAACGAATGAATTCTGTTAATTTCTTCAATCTGATTTTGACCTTGTTTTATCTTTGTAAGCACTATAGCAAAATATAAGTTGATAACTTCTAATTCATTTATCAAAAACAATTCCTTATCATAAATTGTTTTAAAATAATCGTCCAGTACGGTTTCCCCATATTCTGGTCGTCCGCTTCGAATAACATCTATCGTTGCTCTAGTAGCTTCAAACCATATTTTTTCCTCATTAGGAAGTTGCTCATAAAATAAATCCTCTATCTCTTCCAAACACGCTTCCTTCTTATCATACTCCTCTTCTTTACCATAGATTGGTTCACGTAAAATTTGGTATTTCAATTCTAAATAAGCAGGAGGAAGAGCTGAAAAATCCGGCATAAGGCTATAAGCTGGAACTCCTAACCGGCGAGCAATATAGTCTAACTTCGGTAAACTTGGTTGCGAAGCTCCACTTTCAATTCGCGATAGTTGACGAACCGTCAGTTCTTGCTCATCTCCACAAAAATCTGGACGACTAATTCCTTTTTCTATCCGAATCTCTTTAATTTTTTGACCAATTAACATCAGATGCCTCCTCTTCTACCTACTTCGAAAAATACTGTGAAACTTAAAAAATTGTAACGGCTACATCTTTCCTACTCATAAGATTTCATAGCTTCTTCCACTTCTGCCAAGGTAACCCCAAACAACTCTAGGCGTTTGAGTAGTTGCTTGCCGTTAGAATAGCCGATTCGGAGAGCCTCTCCTAGATATTCTCTGCGCTTACGGCTGTCTGCCCCTGCTAGAAAACCAAGGCGAATCAAGTCGCTACGACTGATGTCAAACTGACTCTCATGTTCAAATTGTTCTGTTACCTGAGTTAGAGCTATTTTCAAATCTTCATAGCCAGCATGTTCGATTCCCAGAGAACGCCCCTTGGTTTTGGACTTAGGAACAGCTTCATCTCGTTTGAGGAAGGCATGCTGAACTGTTGGAATGGCCGTCATAATCATACGACGAATCCGCTCCCCATTAAAATCTGGGTCTGTAAAGACAATGACTCCATGACGTTGGTGCAGGCGTTGAATCCGCTCTAGATCCTGGTCATTGATAGCAGAACCTCGTGTCTCATAGGTCTCTACATCGAAGTAACGTTTGAGATTGGCCGTATCATCGCGCCCTTCGACCACGATAACTTGGGAAATTTTTTCTTTCATTACTTGCTGTCCAATCCAAAAATTCGTTCTGCATTTGCAGTTGTTACCGCCGCTAGCTCTTCTGCCGTCATGCCACGCAAGTCTGCGATAAAGTCCACTACATAGCGAGTATAGGCTGTTTTATTTTCGCGACCACGCTTGGGTACAGGAGCCAAGTAGGGAGCATCCGTCTCCACCAAAATCTTGTCCAAAGGTAACTCTTTAGCTGCTTCTTGGATGTCAGTTGCCTTCTTAAAAGTCACCACTCCTGAGAAGGAGATAGTCATACCAAGCGCGACAAACTTCTCTGCCCACTCAAGCGTCCCTGAAAATGAATGCATAATCCCACCACGAGGACCAACGCCCTCACTTTTGATAATCTCATAGGTATCTTCCAGCGCATCACGGGTGTGGACAACAAAAGGCAAATCCAAGTCCTTAGATAACTGAATCTGACGGCGAAAAACCTGCTCCTGCACCTCTTTCGGCGCTGTCATCCAATGATAATCCAAACCAATCTCACCCAAGGCAACCACCTTTGGATGCTTGAGCTTGTCAAGCAAGTAGGTTTCAATCTCCTCTGTGTAAGTTCCAGCTTCTGTCGGATGCCAACCGATAGTCGCATAGAGCTGGTCATACTCATCTACCAACTCCAAGGCACGCTCAATCGTCGGCTTATCAAAACCAACAATATTCATCTGTGTCACACCCATCTCAGCAGCCAAGGCAATTTCTTCTGCCTCACGACCCGCAAATTCTTCTACATTCAAATGTGTATGTGTATCAAAAATCATCTCTTCTAACCTCGTTTTCTATCTACTATTATAGCAAAAAAACTGACCTCTCTCCTCATCTGTAAAAAATATTCTAAAATCTATCGTCGTCTCTTGACGCTATTTTTTCAAAGCAGTATAATAGCACTTATTGAAATTTTCAGAAAAGGAAAATACCATGTTTACAAAATTAAAACAGACCTTTATAGGCCGTCCTCTTAAGTCCTTAACAGAAGGCGAGGGAGGTCTGCTGGGAAAAATGCAGGCCTTAGCCATGTTATCAAGCGACGCTCTATCTTCCATTGCCTATGGGCCTGAGCAAGTAGTCCTCGTCTTGGCTAGTCTCTCTCCTCTTGCTATATGGTGGAGCCTTCCTATCGGACTTTTTGTCCTCCTACTTCTGACCAGCCTGACCGTTTCCTACCGTCAAATCATCCATGCCTATCCTCAAGGAGGAGGGGCCTATATGGTTACTCGAGAAAATCTATCTCCCGAGCTAGGCTTGATTGCTGGAGGTAGTCTGCTGGTTGACTACATGCTGACTGTGGCGGTATCGGTAGCATCTGGAGCTGACGCTATCACAGCAGCCCTCCCTACCCTCCACCCTTACAATCTCCACATCTCCATTTTTCTAGTTTGTTTGCTTATGCTTTTGAACTTACGGGGCTTAAAAGAATCTGCCAGTTCACTGATGATTCCTGTCTATCTCTTTATCATCAGTACTGTCTTTCTCTTACTCTACGGAATCTTTCAACTAATGACAGGGTCTATCAGCTATCAGGCAACTTCACCTATTGGGCATGCTGTTCCGAGCCTGTCTATCGTTCTCATTCTAAGAGCTTTTACCAGCGGATCTGCCTCTCTGACAGGGGTTGAAGCTATTTCAAATGCCGTTCCCTTTTTCAAGGCTCCAAAAGAAAAGAATGCTGCTCAAACCTTGACCATTATGTCACTGATTTTAGGTTTTCTTTTTGCTGGAATCACCTTCCTAAACTACTGGATGGGGATTATGCCTCAACACGGAGAGACTATTCTTTCGCAGATGGCTCAAGGCATCCTTGGCACTTCCTTCTTTGGCCACCTTGGCTATTATATCTTCCAATTCTCCACAGCCTTGATTTTGGCCGTAGCTGCAAATACTGGCTTTTCGGCCTTCCCTATGCTAGCTTACAATATGGCTAAAAACAAATACATGCCCCATCTCTTTATGGAAAAAGGAGACCGCCTAGGCTACTCTAATGGAATTTTAACTCTGGCTTTTGGGGCTATGATTCTTCTTCTCATTTTTAATGGCAATACCGAACGTTTGATTCCTCTTTATACTATCGGGGTCTTCGTTCCCTTCGCCCTATCTCAGACTGGGATGATTCGTCATTGGAAAAAGGAAAAAGGGACCAACTTCTTAAAACCTGCTCTTGCTAATATCCTTGGGGCAATCATTTGCTACGCTATCGTGTTGATCCTGCTCTTTTTCCGTCTCAGTGATATCTGGCCTTTCTTCCCAATTATTCTCGTACTCACCCTACTCTTCTTGGCAATTCACAGTCATTACCAAAAAGTGGCCCAACAACTGCGACTCTATGAAGGAATCGAAAAACGTACCTACGATGGCAATCTTGTCCTCGTCCTAGTAGGAAATGTTACCCGAGTTAGCGTCGGAGCCATTAACTACGCTCAAAGTATCGGTGACGAAGTCTTAGCCATGCATATTTCTACCAAGGAAACAGCAGAAAAAGATCAAGAAATTCTCCAAGAATTTGCCGATTACTTCCCAACCATTACTCTGAAAAATATCAAGACCAGCTACCGCGACATCATCACGCCTACTGTCAAGTATGTCAAACGGATCTCTGAGGATGCCCAGAAAAAGAACTATACAGTCACTGTCCTTGTACCCCAGTTTATCCCTAATAAACCTTGGCAAAATATTCTACACAATCAGATGAGTCTCAAACTCAAATATGCCCTCCGTTGGCACCAAGATGTCGTTGTCGCTAGCTACTCTTACCACTTAAAAGAATAAAGAAAAGGCCCTACCAGAATCAAAAGCGTCTGGTAAGGTCTTTTTCTGAATCCATTCACTATGCTTAACTGAAAAGCATGACTAGGAATATTATTGAATATGGTTAGCTAAATCTTCCTGAGCTTTTTTATTTGACTCAGCTTTTTCTTTTAGCCATTTTTCATAGAGTTCTTGGTACTGTTTAGCAGTTACTGCCTCTTTTTGCAATTCAACATATTTGTAGTTGTCAGCATTTCCTTTATTCCCAACGAATGAGAATGGGCCTGTAAACGGTACAGTCTTACGGAAGATTGGGTTGGCTCCACCACTTTGAACCGGTAGGAAGAGGGCGCTATCTGTCAACCAAGCTTGGGCTTCAGCATATTTTTCATAGCGAGCTTGAGTATCTGTTATTTCCGCATCAGCCTGATCCAAGAGTTTCTTATAGTCAGCAAGACCAATCTTGTCCTTAACTTCCTTGTCTTTTCCCTCAGACAAGCCCATGTTTTTCAACTGAGAACCTGTCTCTGGATCTAAGATCGCTAGGTAAGTCTTAGGATCTGAGTAGTCTCCACCCCATCCTGAGATGTCGATATCGTAGTCTTTTTGTTCTGCTGTATCTGCAAAGTAGGTTGCTTGGTCTTTTTCATCTGGAGAAAGTTGGATAACGTCGATAACTACATTCTCCTTACCAAGAGTTTCTTCCACTGTTTGTTTGAAAGATCCAGCCTGTTGCACATCCAACTTAGCAGTCTGGTCAACTGGCATATCCAAATGAATTGGGAAGGTTACTCCTTGAGCTTGCAGACTTTCTTTGGCCTTAGCAAACTTCTCTTTGGCCTTTTCAGGATTCAAGAAGGCTTGCTTACCATCGTTTAGGTTGATATTTGTCCAATCTTTACCGTAGTTGACAATTTTCTCATTGACAATGTCACCGAAGTTCTTATCACCAACTTGGACAAAGTTACTTGGTGTAACTGTGTTACGCAAGATACGGTCTGCTCCATCTTCACCATTTGTCTGCGCTGCATAAGCATGACGGTCAAAGGCAAAGTTGATAGCCTGACGGAAATCTTTATTTTGCATGGCTGCGCGTGAATCTGTCTTTTCCTTATCAGACTGTTTCATAGTCTGCTTGTAGCTTTGACGATTTACGTTGAAAAGATAGTAGAAGGTAACTGAGTTTTGCGGTGTATAGGTAATCTTGTCCTCATTTCCCTTCTTGAGTTCAGCAAAGACTGAACTTGTTGGGAAGATACGACCATCTGTATAGTTACCATCCAAGAAACCTCTAGCAATGCTGTCTTGGTCAGAACCATCAAAGAAAGAGAGTTTCACTTTCTCGATTTTAACATTGTCCTTATCCCAGTAATTAGGATTTTTATCAAATTCAATCAAAGATTTTGATGTGAAAGATTTAAACAAGTAAGGACCATTTGACAAGATACTTGATGGTGTCACACTTCCAAAGTCATCTCCCTTAGACTTCAAGAAGGCTTCATTTACAGGACTAAGAATACTTGCTGTTGTTTTAGAGTTCCAATAAGTTTCAGGTTGGTTGAGGGTGTATTGGAGGGTGTAATCATCCACTGCCTTCACACCAACAGTTCCAAAATCAGATGATTTCCCTTCAACATAGTCTGCTAGCCCCTTGATAGAGTCTTGCACCAAGTACAAGTTCTCAGCTTTTTTATCAGCCGCATACTTAAGACCAGTCACAAAGTCATGAGCCGTTACATCTGCATACTCTTCTCCTTCAGAAGTATACCATTTAGCCCCCTGACGGATTTTATAAGTGTAAGTCAAACCATCTTTTGACACTGTCCATGACTCAGCCATAGATGGAATGAGATTGCCATACTGGTCATTTTCCAACAAGCCATCAATCAAGTTGGCTGTGATACTAGATGTAGAGTCTCGAGTAGAGGTAATATAATCCAAGGTATCTGGGTTATTGACAAAGATATAAGAGTAAGTCTTATCTGCATTACTTGATTGGGAAGACCCACATGCAGCTAGAGCTAGACCTGCTGTCAAAGCCATAGCTCCAAAAAGCATAACTTTTGATTTCTTCATGATTATTCTCCATTTTTTACAGTATGTGAAATATTATACACCATTTGAGCAAAAATATAAAGCCTTTTGAACTTTTTTACAAAAATAAAAATCAGTAGACTCGAGTTCCTACTGATTTTTGATATAGTTCGTTTGGATTATGCAGCCAAAACTTTGCGTCCTTTACGACGACGAGCTGCCAATACGCGACGACCGTTTTTAGTTGACATACGGTTACGGAATCCGTGTTTGCGCGCACGACGAAGTTTACTTGGTTGATAAGTACGTTTCACGATGAATACCTCCTCATAGATTTTGTATTCGTTTAGCCGGCTATAAAGTGATCAGTTACTAAACATACTTTACTATTCTATCTGATTCTTTCACTTTTGTCAATAGCTCTAGGCAAATGTTTCCAGCTTTTTCTAATGTAAGCCCTATCTACGATACTGTTTCAAGAAACGAGTCATCTTTTCTTGGATTTGGGCTAGTTCATCAACACGCGGAAGATAAACGATACGGAAGTGATCTGGTTCCTGCCAGTTAAAGCCTCGACCGTGAACCAAGAGAACCTTTTCCTGCTTCAAGAAATCAAGGACAAACTGCTCATCATCATCAATACGGTACATATTGCGGTCGATTTTCGGGAAGATATAGAGCCCAGCCTTGGGTTTAACAGCAGACAGACCTGGAATATCTTGAATAGCATTGTAGATGAAGTTTCTTTGCTCATAGATTCGTCCACCAGGAAGAAGCAATTCATCGACTGACTGGTGACCACCCAAGGAAGTTTGTACGACTTGTTGGGCCAAAACGTTAGAGCAAAGGCGCATATTGGACAGCATATTGAGCCCTTCGATATAGCCTTTGACATGAGTCTTAGGTCCAGACAAGACCATCCAACCTACACGGAAACCAGCGATACGGTGAGATTTTGACAGACCATTCATGCTGACACAGAAGACATCTGGTGCCAAGCTCGCCACAGGCGTATGCACATGTCCATCCATTACCATGCGGTCGTAAATTTCATCCGCAAAGATAATCAAATCGTTCAGACGGGCAATTTCAATGATTTCCAGCAAGAGTTCCTTAGGATAAAGGGCTCCAGTTGGGTTGTTTGGATTGATAAGGACAATTGCCTTGGTATTGGAAGTGATTTTTGACTTAATATCGTCAATATCTGGGTACCATTCTGCAGCCTCATCACAGATATAGTGAACGGCATTTCCTCCAGCTAGACTGACAGCTGCTGTCCAGAGAGGATAGTCTGGCATAGGCACCAAGACCTCGTCTCCATTGTCCAAAAGCCCCTGCATGGACATAACAATTAGTTCACTGACACCATTTCCAAGGTAAATATCATCAATATCGACATTGGGGAATTTCTTCAACTGACAATACTGCATGATGGCCTTACGGGCTGAGAAAATCCCTTTGGAATCAGAATACCCTTCACTATCACGCGCATTCATAATCAAGTCATGAATGACTTCGTCTGGCGCTGTAAAGCCAAATTCTGCTGGATTTCCTGTATTTAGACGTAAAATCTTTTCTCCGTTTGCTCGCATCCGCATAGCTTCTTCCAAAACAGGACCACGGATGTCATAAGCAACATGTTCTAACTTACTAGACTTGTTATATTCTTTCATCTTGTTTCCTCAATTCATCAGGATAGTAACATTATACCACTAGAAAGAGAATGCGACAAGTTTGCTGAAATGTGTTACTAGATTCGGATAGAAGAAAAACCCCACTAAAAGCGAGGCCGAGACAGCGGTGATAGCAGGTATTTTGCGAGAGACACATCACATACCAAAAGATAAACCTAGAAAAAGCAAGCCTAGAAAGGAGTCATAGAGAAGATTGAACATGAGGAAAAGCCCCCATATCATCAAGTAATCCCAGCGACCACTTCGTTTTGCAACTAGGAACAATAGCAGATGGTAGAGTAGGTGAAAGACTAAAAAGCCAACAAAACCTGGATAGAGAAGCGGAATCAACTTCTCTAATTGCCAGATCATGATCACTTCTACCAAGACAGAGGCTAGGATGATTCCATAATAAAGGAAATTTGATTTTTTTGATTCTTGAAAAGAGTTTTTCATCATTCTCCCTCCCTTCACTTCTTTCCTGCTATCCTTTCTTTTATTTTATCATATATTTATATAGATTTTAAGCGCTAACATTCTTTTGAAAAAATACTTTTTTTACTTTACTTCTATAGTGAAAAGGTTTACAATTATAGTAAGAAAATTTCAGGAGGTTTCATTATGGCACAACGTTACCAAAATATTATGGTCGCAATCGATGGTTCTAAGGAAGCGGACTTGGCTTTTGTCAAGGGAGTTCATTCTGCTCTACGAAACGACGCTAAACTCACCATCGCTCATGTCATTGACACACGCGCACTCCAAAGCGTATCCACCTTTGATGCTGAAGTTTACGAAGAACTCCAAGTCGACGCTGAAAGTTTGATGAAAGAGTACGAAAAACGTGCTAAAGATGCTGGTGTGACAGATGTTCACATCGTTATTGAAATGGGAAATCCAAAGACTCTCTTGGCACGTACTATTCCTGATGCTGAAGAAGTGGACCTCATCCTCGTTGGCGCAACCGGTCTCAACGCATTTGAACGGCTCTTGGTCGGTTCTTCATCTGAATACATCCTCCGCCATGCTAAGGTCGATTTGCTGGTTGTGAGAGAACAAGAAAAAACCTTATAATCACCAAGAAAAGGAGCTCAGCGCTCCTTTTTGTTTACTATTTATACTCTTCAAACCACGTCAACGTCCATCTACAACCTCAAAACAGTGTTTTGAGCAGCCTGCGGCTAGTTTCCTAGTTTGCTCTTTGATTTTCATTGAGTATTATTTCTCTCTTTATGGCGTTCGTAAGCCTTGAGCTGGCGCTTCAGTTCCTTTTTAATAGCAGGTTCTGGAGCATATTTTTCTTCCCAATCATCTGGTTTTAAGATTTTGTGAGTCACTGGATCAAAATGAGCCTTGCCGTCAGGGAAAATTTTCCCCATATTGGCCTGATGAACAATATCAAAAATACGTTCTGGGTCCACCCCCATCAAGACAAAACTACCATAGGTAAAGTAAAGCGTATCAATCAAGGCATCTACCTGACCTATCAAATCTTGCTGAGCAGGCGTCTTCTTAGCCACTTTATCTGCTGCCTTATCAAGAGCTTGATGAAGTTGCGATAGAGCTTGACCAAAGTCCTCTTCCGAAGGACTTGCAGCTCGAACAAACTCCACCAATTCTTCTATTTTAAAGCCAGCCCTGTGAGTTG
>JAWHFN010000046.1:0-11040 GCA_032565555.1 Streptococcus mitis
TCTCTTGTATTTATATGTGAAGTATATCACAAAAGAAAGCCTTTTCCAAGGTTTTGGATGCAAAAAGTAGAACAATCGATTAACTGGTTGATGAGACTGTGAAAAGAGCACAAAGACCAGCTTGCAAGCTGGTCAGACTGGACTATAAGAATAAATCTTGTAGGGTTTTGGCAACACCGTCTTGGTCATTTGTCAAGGAAATTTGCTCATCTGCATAGGGGAGTAGCTCAGGATTGGCATTTTTCATTGCATAACCTTTCCCAGCAAAAGCGAGCATTTCGGTATCATTGTGTTCGTCTCCAAAGGCAATCAAATCCTTTTTATCGCGGTTCATTACCTTGAGCAAGTAGTCCAAAGCAAAGGCCTTATTGACACCTTTTGGGGTACATTCAAGGATATTAAGCGGACCTCCCCAGGTATTAATAGAAAGTTGATGCTGGTAGAAGGCGTTCATTTCTTTTGCCAAGGCATATTTGTCACTGGCTCTGGTCTGTAACAGAATACAGTTAGGATCCTTGGTTACCAACTCAGGCTGGAATTGATCTTCAGGCTGGAAAGCTTCCACACCAAATAGTTTGGGATTGGCAATTTCTTCATTAGGATTTGTAATGTAGAATTTTTTACGATATTCTCCAGCTATAAAATCGGCTTGAATGTCCTCTGAACGTCGAACCATATCTAAAAGATATTTTTTGTCTACAGTCAAACACTTTTCAAAATCCCAAACTTGGTCTGGTAAATGAGTAAGGGAGCCGTTGAAATTAATCATAGGAGTGTTTAAGCCTAGTTCACGGTAAAAATCTTTTGACATGCGGTAAGGGCGACCCGTCGTAATAATAACCTGATGCCCTTTTTCAGTAACTTTTTTTATTGTTTCTTTGGTAAAGTCAGAAATCTGACTGTCTGAGTTGAGCAGGGTTCCATCCAGGTCAACTGCAATAATTTTTTTCGTCATAGGGACCTTTCTAGTGTCTTTTCAGATAAGATGTCTACTATTATAACAGAAAGCAGGCAGAAAAGCAGATTCGAAACCAAAAAAGAAATTTCATCAAATTCTTAAATAAATCAAACAAAGATATTGAAAAAGTGAATGATAAATGATATAATTCTATTATTGTTCGTAAAAATTAAAAGGAGATTGATAATGGACAAATTATTTAAACTAAAAGAGAATGGTACAGACGTTCGTACAGAGGTTCTCGCTGGTTTAACAACTTTCTTTGCAATGAGTTATATTCTCTTTGTAAATCCACAAATTCTTTCGCAAACAGGAATGCCTGCTCAGGGTGTGTTTCTCGCAACAATTATTGGTGCAGTAGCAGGTACCTTGATGATGGCTTTCTACGCTAACTTACCTTATGCCCAAGCGCCAGGTATGGGACTTAATGCCTTCTTTACCTTTACAGTTGTATTTGGACTCGGTTATTCTTGGCAAGAAGCCCTAGCTATGGTCTTCATCTGTGGAATTATCTCATTGATTATCACTTTGACAAATGTTCGTAAAATGATCATTGAATCGATTCCAAATGCCCTTCGCTCAGCTATTTCAGCTGGTATCGGTGTCTTCCTTGCCTATGTAGGGATTAAGAATGCTGGACTTTTGAAATTTACGATTGATCCAGGTAACTATACTGTTGTAGGAGAAGGGGCTGACAAGGCTCAAGCAGCGATTACAGCAAATGCTTCAGCAGTTCCAGGCTTGGTCAGCTTTAATAATCCAGCTGTTTTGGTGGCTCTTGCAGGACTTGCTATCACAATTTTCTTTGTCATTAAAGGGATTAAAGGGGGAATTATCCTCTCTATCTTGACAACAACTGTTCTTGCTATTGCAGTTGGTTTGGTAGATTTGTCTAGTATTGATTTTGCTAATAACCATGTTGGTGCGGCCTTTGAAGACTTGAAGACAGTCTTTGGTGCAGCTCTTGGTTCAGAAGGTTTGGGAGCTTTGATTTCAGATACAGCTCGCTTGCCTGAAACTCTGATGGCCATTCTTGCCTTCTCATTGACAGATATTTTTGATACAATTGGTACCTTGATTGGTACAGGTGAAAAAGTTGGTATCGTAGCGACAAATGGTGAAAATCACCAATCAGCTAAGTTGGACAAGGCACTTTACTCTGACTTGATTGGTACTTCAATTGGTGCCATCGCAGGTACTTCAAACGTAACGACTTATGTTGAATCTGCTGCTGGTATTGGTGCAGGTGGACGTACTGGTTTAACAGCCTTGGTTGTAGCTATCTGTTTTGCGATCTCAAGCTTCTTTAGCCCACTTCTAGCGATTGTACCAACAGCCGCTACAGCTCCAATCTTGATTATCGTTGGGATTATGATGTTGGCTAGCTTGAAAAATATCCATTGGGATGATATGTCTGAAGCGGTTCCTGCTTTCTTCACATCTATCTTTATGGGATTCAGCTACTCTATCACTCAAGGGATTGCAGTTGGTTTCTTGACTTACACTTTGACTAAGCTTGTTAAAGGTCAAGCTAAAGATGTTCATGTCATGATTTGGATTTTGGATGCCTTGTTTATCCTTAACTACATCAGTATGGCACTATAAATGCTATAATATAAAAAGGGGTTTTCCCCTTTTTATATTATAGTTACTTGAAAATTGCTTCAAACTAGGTAGGTGATTTTGATTGAATGGTAGGAGTATGATTGATGATAAGAAAGAATATTTGGGATGAAGTATTAAACAGGGGGAAGTGGTTAATAATCTTTCTAGTAGGGCTTTTGTTTTCTCAGTTTCCTTTAGCCCTAGCAACTTTTTTAACTAGCAGAAAATTTCCACTGCTTCAAACTGGACTATTAGTAGGGGCCTTATCTCTTGTGGTTTTAACTGTATTTATAATAGGTGCTAGGAAAACACAGTTGGCTAGTTTTGGTTTATCGTTTTTCAAGGCTAAGGATTTGGCTAGATTGGCCTTAAGCTATCTAGTGATTCTTGCCTTTAATATTCTTGGTGTGGTCTTACTGCATTTGATGAATGAAACAACAACCAGCAATCAATCAAATATTAATGATTTGGTCCAGAATAGTTCCTTAATTTCCAGTTTTTTCTTACTGGTTCTAATAGCTCCTATTTGTGAGGAGATTTTATGTCGAGGAGTGATTCCTAAAAAACTCTTTCGTGGTAAAGAAAATGTGGGTTATATAGTCGGTGCTATTATCTTTGCCTTGCTTCATTTACCGACAAATCTACCTTCTCTTCTTATCTATGGAGGAATGTCAACTGTGCTAACTTGGACAGTTTATAAAACCCAACGTTTGGAAATGTCTATCTTACTTCACATGATTGTGAATGGGGTTGTTTTCTGTTTGCTGGCTCTCGTGGTGATTTTGAGCCGGACATTAGGGATTTCTGTTTAATACTCAATGAAAATCAAAGAGTAAACTAGGAAACTAGCCGCAGGCTGTACTTAAGTACGGCAAGGCTACGTTGACGCGATTTGAAGAGATTTTCGAAGAGTATAAGATTATTGACAATTGCTTACTTGTTTCTACTGGGAAAAAGATGAATGCAATCGTGTCCATCTTTTTCTTTTTATGGTAAAATAGAGAAATAATATGGTGAAAAGCCTTGAGGGAGTGACCGATATGTCAAGTAAAGCCAATCATGCAAAGACAGCTATTTGCGGAATTATCAATGTAACCCCAGATTCCTTTTCGGACGGTGGTCAATTTTTTGCTCTTGAGCAGGCGCTCCAGCAGGCTCGTAAATTGATAGCTGAAGGGGCGAGTATGCTAGATATCGGCGGAGAATCAACTCGCCCGGGCAGTAGCTATGTTGAGATAGAAGAGGAAATCCAGCGTGTTGTTCCAGTGATTAAAGCGATTCGCAAGGAAAGTGATGTCCTTATTTCTATCGATACTTGGAAAAGTCAGGTGGCAGAGGCTGCTTTGGCTGCTGGTGCCAATCTGGTCAATGATATCACTGGTCTCATGGGAGATGAAAAAATGGCTCATGTGGTTGCTAAGGCTGGAGCGAAAGTGGTTATCATGTTTAATCCGGTTATGGCGCGACCTCAGCACCCTAGCTCGCTCATCTTTCCTCATTTTGGCTTTGGTCAAACCTTTACAGAAAAAGAGTTAGCTGATTTTGCAAAATTGCCAATTGAAGACTTGATGGAGGCTTTCTTTGACAGAGCCCTAGCGAGAGCGGACGAAGCTGGGATTGCACAAGAAAACATCCTGCTGGATCCAGGAATTGGCTTTGGTCTGACCAAGAAAGAAAATTTGCTCCTTTTACGGGACTTGGATAAACTCCATCAGAAGGGCTATCCAATCTTTCTTGGAGTTTCGCGTAAGCGGTTTGTCATCAATATCCTAGAAGAAAATGGTTTTGAAGTCAATCCTGAGACAGAACTTGGTTTCCGGAATCGGGACACGGCCTCTGCTCATGTAACCAGTATCGCTGCTAGACAGGGTGTGGAAGTAGTGCGCGTACATGACGTAGCCAGCCACAAGATGGCAGTTGAAATTGCCTCCGCTATTTGTCTGGCTGATGATGCGGCAAATCTAGATTTAAAACAATATAAGTAAGATGAAAGAAATTCAAAACAATCAGTGGATTGCCAACTACCGGACGGACCAACCGCATTTTGGCTTGGAACGCATGGTGGAACTGTTAGCTCTGCGTGGCAATCCCCATCTCAAACTCAAGGTCATCCATATCGGAGGAACCAATGGCAAGGGTTCGACCATTGCTTTTTTGAAAAATATGTTGGAAAAGCTAGGGCTGAGAGTTGGCGTGTTTAGCTCGCCCTATCTCATTCATTACACGGATCAGATTAGCATCAATGGGGAATCTATCCCAGAAGCGAGACTAGAAGCTCTCATGTCAGACTATCGATCTTTGCTTGAGGGGGAATCGGCTGCCAATTTACAGGGGACAACTGAGTTTGAGATTATCACAGTTCTAGCCTATGATTACTTTGCCTCAGAGCAAGTAGATATGGCCATCATGGAAGTGGGTATGGGTGGACTTTTGGATAGTACCAATGTCTGCCAGCCCATTTTAACAGGAATTACAACCATTGGACTGGACCATGTGGCCCTACTTGGTGACAGCTTGGAAGCCATAGCAGAGCAGAAGGCTGGTATTGTCAAACAAGGTATTCCCTTGGTGACAGGTCGTATTGTTCCAGAAGCTTTGTCTGTTATAGATAGTATTGCTGATGAGAAGAATGCACCGAGACTTGCCTATGGGAAAGATTATCAAGTTAGTCACCAAGAGAGTGTGGTAATGGGAGAAATCTTTGATTATACCAGTTCGGTCAGACAAGGTCGCTTCCAGACAGGTTTGCTTGGTTTGCACCAGCTAGAGAATGCTGGGATGGCCATAGCTTTACTTGATACATTTTGTCAAGAAGATGGGCGAGAACTACCAGCTAATATCTTGGTTTCTCAAGCCTTGGAAGAAACAAGTTGGCCTGGGCGTTTGGAGGTTGTGTCTCGAGACCCCTTGATGATTTTGGATGGAGCCCACAATCCTCACGCTATCAAGGCTTTATTAGCTACCTTGCAAGAACGCTTTGCGGATTATCATAAGGAAATCCTCTTTACCTGCATCAAAACCAAGGCCTTGGAAGATATGTTGGATTTGTTGGAGGAAATCCCAGATACCGAGCTTACCCTGACACATTTTGACGATAGTCGGGCGACTGATGAAAGCATGCTGAAAGAGGCAGCTAAGTCTAGAAATCTCAGCTACCAAGGTTGGCAGGATTTTCTAGATAGAAAATTGACAGATAAAAAAGAAGAGAAACAAACAGTTAGGATTGTCACGGGTTCCTTGTATTTCTTGAGCCAAGTGAGAGCCTATCTGATGGAGAGGAAGAACGAGAATGGATACACAAAAGATTGAAGCAGCTGTAAAAATGATTATCGAGGCTGTAGGAGAGGATGCTAACCGCGAGGGCTTGCAGGAAACACCTGCTCGTGTAGCCCGTATGTACCAAGAGATTTTTTCAGGTCTTGGTCAAACAGCAGAGGAACATTTGTCAAAATCCTTTGAGATTATCGACGACAACATGGTAGTAGAAAAGGATATCTTTTTCCACACGATGTGTGAGCATCACTTTCTGCCATTTTATGGTAGAGCGCACATTGCCTACATTCCAGATGGCCGTGTGGCAGGTTTGTCTAAGCTAGCCCGTACGGTTGAAGTTTATTCTAAGAAACCACAAATTCAAGAGCGTTTGAATATCGAAGTGGCCGATGCCTTGATGGAGTATCTGGGTGCTAAAGGAGCCTTTGTTGTCATTGAGGCGGAACATATGTGTATGAGTATGCGTGGTGTCAGAAAACCAGGTACTGCAACCTTGACGACAGTAGCTCGTGGTCTATTTGAAACAGATAAGGACCTCCGAGATCAGGCTTATCGTTTAATGGGACTATAATACTTTTCGAAAATCTCTTCAAACCACGTCAGCTTCCATCTGCAACCTCAAAACAGTGTTTTGAGCAGCCTGCGGCTAGCTTCTTAGTTTGTACTTTGATTTTCATTGAGTATAAAAAGAATCCGCTTCAAGCGGATTTTTCGAGAAAGGAATCATTATGGATCAACTGCAGATTAAGGATTTGGAAATTTTTGCCTATCATGGTCTTTTTCCTAGTGAGAAGGAATTGGGGCAGAAGTTTGTTATTTCCGCAATCCTATCCTATGATATGACCAAGGCGGCGACGGACTTGGATTTAACAGCCTCTGTCCATTACGGAGAATTGTGTCAGCAGTGGACGACTTGGTTTCAGGAAACAACTGAGGACTTGATTGAAACGGTAGCCTACAAACTGGTAGAACGTACTTTTG
This sequence comes from Streptococcus mitis, assembly GCA_032565555.1. Lineage (GTDB taxonomy): Bacteria > Bacillota > Bacilli > Lactobacillales > Streptococcaceae > Streptococcus > Streptococcus mitis_DM. The sequence continues at coordinate 6,818 of JAWHFN010000046.1, forward strand.
AGACCTATCCTCTTGTTCAAGAAATGAAGTTGGAACTGAAAAAACCTTGGGCGCCGGTGCATTTGTCACTAGATACTTGCTCGGTAACCATTCATCGCCGCAAGCAGCGAGCCTTTATCGCCCTAGGAAGCAACATGGGGGATAAGCAAGCAAACTTGAAACAAGCCATTGAGAAAATGCGAAGTCGAGGTATCCATATTCTCAAAGAGTCCAGTGTCTTGGCGACGGAGCCTTGGGGTGGTGTGGAGCAGGATAGCTTTGCTAATCAAGTGGTTGAGGTAGAAACATGGTTGCCTGCTCCAGTGCTATTAGAGACCTTGTTAGCCATTGAGTCAGAGATGGGACGGGTGAGAGAAGTGCATTGGGGACCTCGTTTGATTGATTTGGACCTGCTCTTTGTGGAGGACCAGATCCTTTATACAGCCGACCTCATATTGCCTCATCCTTACATAGCGGAACGCCTTTTTGTCCTTGAATCTCTACAAGAAATTGCGCCTCATTTTATCCATCCTACATTAAAGCAACCTATCCGCAACTTGTATAATGCTTTGAAAAAATAGAAAAAACTCTAGTTTTCAGTCACTTGCAACTGAAGGCTAGAGTTTTTAAAATAGGTCATTTTCTTCTGGGAGGAGGATAGTTTCTCTACCGTCCATGTCTAAAACCAAGACTCTCGGGGGATAAAGAGGGTCGAAAGGATGGTTAAAGTCAAAATCAATGGCTGTAGGGAGATGTTGACTTGAAAAGTGGAAGGTAATTTTTCCTTGGTTATTGAGCAATTGAAATTCGAGTTCTTCTTCCAATTCAAAGACATTTTTTAAGAAGTGGTCAATAATATACCAAAAAGAGTCAATGACATCATCAGGCAAGCTGGTAACAATGCCAAAACTAGCAGATCTCATGTGGGTATTGGTAAAAGCCATATTTCTGCCCCCTTTCTTTTCCCTTATCATACAGCAAATAGGATTAAAAATCAAGAAAAGGTGATTTTTTCTTCATAAACATAGCTTTCTATGAAATTTTTTTCAAACAATCTTCAAAAAATACTTGAAAGTGTTTACAAATAGTGATAAAATGGAATAAGTGGAATCATGAAAACGAAATTTTCATACCGTCTCTTTTTTGGAGTCTCGTGAGGTATGATATAGAAAGGAAATGGAATGAATACAGACGATACAGTAACGATTTATGATGTCGCCCGTGAAGCAGGAGTTTCAATGGCGACGGTTAGCCGTGTAGTCAATGGCAATAAGAATGTAAAAGAGAATACTCGTAAAAAAGTGCTTGAGGTGATTGATCGTTTGGATTACCGTCCAAATGCTGTGGCGCGTGGTCTTGCAAGTAAAAAGACAACCACTGTCGGTGTGGTGATCCCCAATATTACCAATGGTTATTTCTCAACACTTGCTAAAGGGATTGATGATATCGCTGAAATGTACAAGTACAATATCGTCCTTGCTAATAGTGATGAGGATGATGACAAGGAAGTTTCAGTTGTCAATACCCTGTTTTCTAAGCAAGTGGATGGTATCATCTTTATGGGGTATCACTTGACTGAAAAAATTCGTTCAGAGTTTTCTCGTTCTCGAACACCAGTTGTTCTTGCAGGAACTGTGGATGTAGAACATCAGCTTCCAAGTGTCAATATTGACTACAAACAAGCAACGATTGATGCAGTAACCTACCTTGCTAAAGAAAATGAGCGCATTGCTTTCGTTAGCGGTCCATTAGTGGATGACATCAATGGTAAGGTTCGTTTGGTTGGCTACAAGGAAGCCTTGAAAAAAGCAGGAATTTCTTATAGCGAAGGATTGGTATTTGAGTCTAAATACACTTATGAAGACGGTTATGCCTTGGCAGAACGCTTGATTTCATCAAATGCAACTGCAGCAGTTGTAACAGGCGATGAGCTGGCAGCAGGTGTCTTGAACGGCCTTGCCGATAAGGGTGTGTCTGTGCCAGAAGAGTTTGAAATCATTACTAGTGATGATTCACAAATCTCACGCTTTACCCGTCCAAACTTGACAACTATTGCCCAACCTCTTTATGACCTTGGTGCCATTAGTATGCGTATGTTGACTAAGATTATGCACAAGGAAGAGTTGGAAGAACGTGAAGTTCTCTTGCCTCATGGTTTGACAGAACGTCGCTCAACACGAAAACGGAAATAGAAAAAATCAGGGAATCGTGAAGATTTCCTGATTTTGCTTTCTGGAGAAGAGACTTAGCCTTCCATATAGTCTTTTAAAGCCTGTCCTGTTAGTCCGGCATTGAGGGCGATGAGGAGTTTCAAACGGGCTTTTTGGGCGTTGAGTTCTTTAACAAAGAAAACGCCTGATTTTTGCAACTGTACGCCTCCACCCTGGTAGGCATAAACAGGCTCGGCAATACCGTTAAAGCATCGTGATACCAGAGCGACTGGGATTCCTTTTTGCAGAAGGCTTTCTAATTTTTGAGCGGTTTCTTTGGGAATATTACCAGCTCCGAAGGCTTGGATAATCAAACCGTCCAATTGTTCCAAATCCAGCATATCAATCAGCTCATCTGTCATACCAGCATAAGCAGAGATGATAGGGACTAATCCTTGTATGTAATCAAGGTCAAAGCGAACACGGGGCTCAGCTGTTTTGAAGTAGAGGATTTCCTGCTTCATAATCAGACCAAGTGGCCCGTGTGTTGGAGTCTGGAAGGTGCTGACGTTGGTTGTATGCGTTTTGGTAACATACTTGGCAGCGTGGATTTCATCGTTCATGACGACCAAAACTCCTTTATCAGCAGCCCTGTCATCGCTAGCCACTCGTAGAGCACTCAGATAATTATAAACACCATCACTACCGAGTTCGTTGGAGCTGCGCATGGCCCCTGTTAGAACGATAGGCATATGGGGAACTTCCATGGTATCAAGGAAATAGGCTGTTTCCTCTAAAGTATCGGTCCCATGTGTAATCACCACCCCATCGTAGTTATTCGCTTCCTCTTTAATTTTCTGGTAGAGGGCCAGCATATGCTTGGGTTTGATATGGGGGCTTGGCAGGTTAAAAAAGTCCAAGGCGTGGACTTGGATTCCTTCAAGAGGATTGGACACATGGTTCATGGGATTATCTGAACTCGTCACAACAGCGCCAGAAGCATCGGCCTGCATGGAAATAGTTCCACCTGTATGTAAAACAAGGATTTTCTTAGGCATGATTTACTCACTCTTTCTGAAATGTGGTATAATCATTGTATCACAAAAGGGGAGATTGGGATAGGATGGAAGTCAAAGCTGTTTTTTTTGATATCGATGGAACCTTGGTCAACGATCGCAAGAGTGTTTTGAAATCCACTAAGGACGCGATTAAGATTGTCAAAGAACAAGGGGTGTTGGTTGGTGTAGCGACAGGGCGAGGACCTTTTTTTGTTAAGGAATTGATGGACGATTTGGATTTGGACTTTGCGGTAACCTATAATGGCCAGTATATCTTTAATAAAGACAGAGTCTTGTTCACGAGCCCAATTTCCAAGTTACATTTGCGCCATCTAATTACTTATGCTAAAAAAGAGGGCAAGGAGATTGCCCTAGGGACCAAGGATGCCATGTTGGGTTCTAAAATCATGTCCTTTGGTTTGGGTTCTTTTTCCCAACGAATCAGTCACTTCGTTCCCTCTGTTTTAACTCGGACAGTGAGTCATTCCTTTAATCGTATGGTCAGCAAGGTTGTTCCCCAAAAGGAAGAAGACCTGCTTCATCTGATGAATCAGCCTATCTACCAAGTTTTGATGCTGATGACGCCAGAAGAATCTGAAAAGGCGGCGGCTGATTTTGAAGACTTGAAATTGACACGTAGCAATCCTTTTGCAGCGGATGTCATCAATCAAGGAAACTCTAAATTAGAAGGCATTCGCCGAGTTGGGAAAGAATATGGCTTTGACCTCAACCAAGTCATGGCCTTTGGTGACTCCGATAACGACCTAGAAATGCTGGCAGGTGTCGGTATGTCGGTCGCTATGGGAAATGGTAGTAGCAGTGTTAAGGAAGTTGCTAAGCACATTACAACCAGCAATCAGCAAGACGGAATCCACAAGGCCTTGGAACATTTTGGCGTTCTGGCCTCAGAAAAAGTCTTTGTCAGCCGTGACTATCATTTCAATAAGGTCAAGACCTTCCACCACATGATGGATGAACGGACTCAAGAAGAACCTAGAGCTTGGGATTTAGAATGTGCAACTCACAGGGCTGGCTT